>CAURWS010000656.1:0-3047 GCA_963528485.1 uncultured Pseudomonas sp.
AGTAATGAGCGCAATGGAACTCATCGGCCCCCAGGAGCCAGCGGCATAAGGCTTGGGCGCATCGCCCGCCTTTTTCCAGCCGGCAATCAGCTGGTCGCACCATTGCCACGCATACTCGATCTCATCTTTGCGGACAAACAGGTTCTGATTGCCGCGCATGACCTCCAACAACAACCGCTCGTAGGCGTCCGGGATGCGGGCGCTGCGGTAGGCGTCGGAGAAGCTCAGTTGCAAGGGGTTGCTACGCAATTGCATGCCTTTATCCAGGCCCTGATCCTTGGTCATCACTTGCAGCGAGATACCTTCATCAGGCTGCAGGCGGATGATCAGGCGGTTGCTGATCTGCATCCGCTGTTCAGGCGCGAAGATGTAGTGCGGCGGCTCCTTGAAGTGGATCACGATCTGCGACAGCTTCTGCGGCATGCGCTTGCCGGTACGCAGATAGAACGGAACCCCCGCCCAACGCCAGTTACGGATGTCGGCACGAATGGCAACGAACGTTTCGGTGTCGCTCGCGGTGTTGGAGTTTTCCTCTTCCAGATAACCGGGAACCGGCTTGCCTTCGCTGTAACCGGCGATGTATTGCCCGCGCACCACTTGGGTCGCCAGGCGCTCCGGGGTGAAGGGCGCCAGTGCCTTGAGCACCTTGACCTTTTCATCGCGGATGCTGTCGGCGGACAGGTCGCTCGGCGGGTCCATCGCAATCAGGCACAGCAACTGCAACAGGTGGTTCTGGATCATGTCGCGCAGCTGACCAGCCTGATCGAAGTAGCCCCATCGGCCCTCGATCCCTACTTTCTCCGCCACCGTAATCTCGACGTGGGAAATGTAGTTCTGGTTCCATTGGGTTTCGAACAGGCTGTTGGCGAAACGCAGCGCGATGAGGTTTTGTACGGTGTCCTTGCCCAGGTAATGGTCGATCCGGTAGACGCGGTTCTCTGGCAGGAATTTGGCCACGGCATCGTTGACGCGGCGTGAAGACGCCAGGTCGTGACCGATGGGCTTCTCAAGCACGGCACGGGTGCGCTCAGTCAGGCCGACCAGTGCAAGGTTTTCGCAGATCGCGCCATACACCGAGGCCGGCGTAGCGAAGTAGGCGATCATGGTGGGTGCATCGCCCACGGTTTCAGCCAGGGCAACGTAGTCTTCACCCTTGAGGAAATCCACGTGCAGGTAGCTCAGGCGCGCCTGAAAACGCTCCACGTGTTCACGCTCAAGCTGCGCCTCGGGGACGAAACGGCGCAGGCTCTTGTCGATATACGCCAGATGCTCCTCAGGCGTGCCCGCTTCACGGGCCAGGGCAAGGATTCGGGTCTCGGCGTGCAGCAATCCAGCACGGTCCAGCTGGTACAACGCAGGAAACAGTTTGCGCACAGCCAGGTCGCCCAAGGCGCCGAACAAGGCAAAAGTGCACGGTTCAACCGTAATCGAGAGCATAATGTTGGTTCTTTTATCAAGTTAGGCTACAAATACCTTTTTTAAAGGCGTTACTCAAGGCCAAATGTAGTAATAACCACAACATTTAACCAAAAACCACATTACAGTGGTGATCACTACAGGCCCTCAGTACGATAGGCCACCTTTGCTACAGGCTAAAGGCCCTGTTGAGAACCTTTTGCACGCCTTCGCAAATTGGCCTCGCAGATCAGCCTGTTACAGCTTTCCGAGAAGGACTTTGAATGGACCGCGTACGCAATCTTCTGGAGCAGATCCAGAGTCGTCTTGAAGAACTGAACAAGGCCGAGCGCAAGGTCGCCGAGGTGATTCTGAGCAATCCCCAACAGGCGACGCGCTTCAGCATTGCCGCCTTGGCGCAGGCCTCCAAGGTCAGCGAGCCCACCGTCAATCGCTTCTGCCGGTCGTTCGATGTCAGCGGCTACCCGGAACTCAAGCTGCAGCTGGCGCAGAGCCTGGCCAGCGGCGCAGCGTATGTCAGCCGCGCGGTGGAAGCCGACGACAACCCCGAAGCCTACACCCGCAAGATTTTCGCCAGCGCCATCGCGTCGCTGGACAGCGTGTGTCAGGTGCTGGACCCTAACCTGATCAGCAAGGCCGTGGACCTGTTGATTCAGGCGCGGCAGATTCACTTTTTCGGCCTTGGCGCTTCGGCGCCGGTGGCGCTGGATGCGCAGCATAAATTCTTCCGTTTCAATCTGGCGGTGACCGCCCACGCCGACGTGCTGATGCAGCGCATGCTGGCGTCGGTGGCGCACACCGGCGAGCTGTTCGTGATCATCTCCTATACCGGGCGCACCCGCGAGCTGGTGGAGGTGGCACGCATCGCTCGGGAAAACGGCGCCTCGGTGCTGGGCCTCACGGCGGCGAATTCGCCTCTGGCCAAAGCCAGCACCCTGAGCCTGAATATCCCGCTGCCCGAGGACACCGACATCTATATGCCGATGACGTCGCGGATCATTCAACTGACCGTTCTCGACGTACTGGCCACCGGCATGACCCTGCGCCGTGGCGTGGATTTCCAGCCGCACCTGCGCAAGATCAAGGAAAGCCTCAATGCCAGCCGGTATCCGGTGGATGATGAGTTGAATTAGAGGCAGTTGGCGTCAATGCATCAATTGCGCCTGCAGGCTCAAACGGGCCTGCTGACCCGGCGCCAGGCTCACGCCCTCGTCCACCCCTGACATCGCCTCGACCCGCACGAACCCCATTGCTTCATGACCGGCCACACCCAGCAGCGGTCGGCTGCCGGGGTGCCAGACGGCGGTGTTGGCGCTGTCGTGGGTGTCGATGCTCAAGCGGCGTTGCCAGTTGTCGTCGTGCAGCTCCAGAGCCCCGGCGTGCTCGAAAACCCGCTGACAGCTGCCCGAGACACGCAGTAGCCCCTTTTGCTCGCAGGCACGGCGACTAAGCTCGTCATAGCCCTGCGCGCCATCGAGGCCTTCCAGTGCGACGTCGCCGATGTCGCTGATGCGCCAGTAGGCGTGCAAGGCCTGGCCGAACTGGCACGGCTCGCTGTCTTCATGCCGGGTTTCCAGGCGCAGGTCCATGCCCTGCCCAAGTTCGGCATACAGATCCGCCTGCCAGTCCCA
>CAURWS010000657.1:0-3043 GCA_963528485.1 uncultured Pseudomonas sp.
CAAGGTGCTGGAGGTGCAGATCCGCACCCACGCCATGCACGAAGAGGCCGAGCTTGGCGTTTGTGCGCACTGGAAGTACAAGGGCACCGACGTCAAATCCAGCTCCAACCACTACGAAGAAAAGATCTCCTGGCTGCGTCAGGTGCTGGAGTGGCACGAGGAGCTGGGCGACATCGGCGGTCTGGCCGAGCAGTTGCGGGTCGACATCGAGCCGGACCGGGTCTACGTGTTCACCCCGGACGGTCACGCCATCGACCTGCCCAAGGGCGCCACGCCGCTGGACTTCGCCTACCGCGTGCACACCGAGATCGGCCACAACTGCCGTGGCGCCAAGATCAACGGGCGCATCGTGCCGCTCAACTACAGCCTGCAGACCGGCGAGCAGGTCGAGATCATCACCAGCAAGCACGGTACGCCGAGCCGCGACTGGCTGAACTCGAACCTGGGTTACATCACCACCTCGCGGGCGCGGGCAAAGATCGTTCACTGGTTCAAGCTGCAGGCTCGCGATCAGAACGTCGCCGCCGGCAAGGTGCTGCTGGAGCGCGAGCTGGCGCGTCTGGCGCTGCCGCAGGTGGACTTCGACCGGTTGGCCGAACGCGCCAACATGAAGACTTCCGAGGACATGTTCGCGTCCCTGGGCGCGGGCGATCTGCGCTTGGCGCAGCTGGTCAATCTGGCGCAGCAACTGGTCGAACCGGAGCGTGGCAACGAGCAGCTGGAGCTGATTCCGCGCAAGGCCTCGGGCTACAAGCCGGGCAAGCGGGGCGATATTCAGATCCAGGGCGTCGGCAACCTGATGACGCAAATGGCCGGCTGCTGCCAGCCGTTGCCGGGGGACGCCATCGTCGGTTACATCACTCAGGGCCGCGGCGTGAGCATTCATCGTCAGGACTGCGCCTCGGTGCTGCAACTGGGCGGGCGCGAGCCTGAGCGGATCATTCAGGTCAGCTGGGGGCCGGTGCCGGTGCTCACGTACCCTGTGGACATCATCATTCGCGCCTACGACCGCTCGGGTCTCTTGCGTGACGTGTCTCAGGTACTGCTCAACGAGCGCATCAACGTACTGGCGGTCAACACCCGCTCGAACAAGGAAGACAACACCGCGCTGATGTCGCTGACCATCGAGATTCCGGGGCTCGATGCCCTGGGGCGTCTGCTGGGGCGCATCTCGCAGTTGCCGAACATCATCGAGACGCGGCGTAACCGTACGCCCTAGAAGCCGCTGCGAGTTTCAAGCTGCAAGCTGCAAGTTGTCTGTGTACAGCTGCGGCTTGTGGCTTGCCGCTAAGTGTTAAGAGATTTTTTTGAATGTATACCCTGGATGATTTGCTGAACCTCATGGCCCGCCTGCGCGACCCGCAATACGGCTGCCCGTGGGACGTGAAGCAGAACTACGCGACCATCGTGCCGCACACCCTCGAAGAGGCCTTTGAGGTCGCCGACGCCATCGAGCGCGGGGATTTCGATGACCTGCGCGGCGAGTTGGGCGATCTGCTGTTTCAGGTGGTGTATTACTGCCAGCTGGCGCGGGAAGAAGGGCGCTTCGAATTCGACGGCGTGGTTGATGGCATCACCCGCAAACTGATTCGTCGTCACCCTCATGTGTTCCCGACAGGCGATCTGTATGCCCCGCTGGAAACGCCGCGTCTGAGTGAAGACCAGGTCAAGCATCGCTGGGAAGAGATCAAGGCCCAGGAGCGCGCCGAAAAGGCTCACGTGCCGGAACAGTTGTCTCTGCTCGACGACGTGCCGAATGTGCTACCCGCCTTGTCGCGAGCGGCCAAGTTGCAGAAACGCGCGGCGCAGGTCGGTTTCGACTGGCCTGAAGCGCTGCCGGTAATCGACAAGGTGCGCGAGGAACTCGACGAAGTCCTCGAAGCCATGGCCGGCAACGACAACGAAGGCATCCACGAGGAAATCGGCGACTTGCTGTTTGTGGTGGTCAATCTGGCCCGCCACCTCAAGGTCGATCCGGAAAATGCATTGCGCGCCGCCAACGGCAAGTTCGAGCGGCGCTTTCGTTTTATCGAACAGGCCTTGCGCAACAGCGGCCGCCCCATCGAAGATTGCAGCCTTGAAGAGATGGATGCGCTCTGGGGCGAAGCCAAGCGCCAGGAAAAGAACACGCCCAACTGCGGTTGAGTCGACTATTTAGCGAGAGCGTCAGAGAGAGAAGACAGATGGCGGGTATTTCCCTTCGTGACCAACTGCTCAAGGCAGGCCTGGTCAACGAGAAGCAGGCCAAACAGGTCGCCAAGAGCAAGCAGAAAGAGCAGCGTCTGGTGCACAAAGGCCAGGCGGTCGCCGACGACGCGGCCCAGCGCGCCGCCCAGGACGCCATGGCCGAAAAGGCCAGGCGCGACCAGGAACTGAATCGTCAGCAGCAGGAAAAGGCCGAGCAGAAGGCCCGCACCGCGCAGGTCAAACAACTGATCGAAGCGACCCGCCTGCCGAAGCTGACCACCGAGGATTACTACAACTTCGTCGACGACAAGAAGGTCAAGCGCCTGTCGGTGAACTCGCTGATGCGCAGCAAGCTCAGCAACGGCTCGCTGGCGATCGTCCATCACGGTGGCGGTTACGAGGTGATTCCGCGTGAAGCGGCGTTGAAGGTTCAGGAGCGTGATCCGCGGCGCATCGTCATGCTCAGCGAGCCGACCGAAGAGCCGGATGCCGATGATCCGTACGCAGCCTACAAGATCCCTGATGATCTGATGTGGTAACGCTATAAACAACAAAACCCGCCTCGGCGGGTTTTGTTTTGTCGCGATTCCGTTATTGCGTGTGGCTCGCTGCTTTTTTGGCTTCCAGCTCCGCGAGCTCTGCTGCGTAACGCTTGGCGTCCGACTCCTGGTGAAACACTCCTACCAACTGGTCTTGTTGGCGAACATCCCACATCTGGATGCCAGCGGCGATGCTTTCGTGGGATTGATGGGACTCGTCGCGTTCAGTAACAGTAACCGTCATCTTGAAAACTCCTGACTCTTTGATATGTGCGGCAGGACGTCGCAGTGGTTCCTTTATAGAATTTGATAGCTGG
>CAURWS010000658.1:0-3034 GCA_963528485.1 uncultured Pseudomonas sp.
TGAAGAACCGCGTTTTTCCTCGCGGGAGGTGCGCCTGGACCTGCATCGGCGTGAGCGAGCTGGCGCATCCGGGCATTGTGGTGGAGATCAAGTGCGTGGCGGTGCGGCGATCACCGTCAGCGGCAGCGCGTTGATCGTTCGCCGCTGAACTATCGGTCGGCAGTCCGGGTCGGTCTTACAGTCCTCATTCACCCTGGAGTTCTGTCATGCAGCCTTATGTCATCTGCCACATGATGTCGTCGCTGGACGGCCACGCCCTGACCGACGGCTGGGATCGCAGCTTCAAGAAAGCCGCAGGCGATCTCTACGAAGCACTCGCGCAAACATTTGAATTCGATGCGTGGATTTGCGGTCGGGTGACGATGCAGGAAATCGCCCACGACGAGGGCTATCCCAAGGGGCTGGCCAGCTCGCCAATTGCGCGCACGCATCGCTTTGTCGAGCGCAATGCCAAGAGCTACGCGATCTCCATCGACCCACGCGGCAAGGTGGGCTGGAAGAACAACGAGGCGCTGGGTTCGCACGTGGTCGAGGTGCTGACTGAAAACGTGTCGGACGACTACCTGGCTTACCTGCAATCGGTGGGCGTGTCGTACCTGTTCGCCGGCAAAACCGAGATCGACCTCCAGCAGGTGGTGAGCATTCTCAGCCAGGAGCTGGGCTGCAAACGCCTGATCGTCGAGGGCGGACCTCATGTCAGTGGTTCGTTCGTCAACGCCGGGCTGGTGGACGAAGTCAGCGTGCTGATCCTGCCGTTAGTGGACGGGCGGGGCGAGCATCCGGCGTCGTTCGAGGTGTCGGCCAGCGCCTGGACGCAACCCGCTCACCTGACACTGTCCTCGGCCGAAGTGCAGGAAGGCGGGGCGGTGTGGCTGCGTTACACCGTGGCGCGCGACAGCAAGGCCTGAACGTCCGGCTCTGACGCCTCGCCCCGGCCCACGGCGGTCTGCACCAGGTCGATGAAGGCGCTGAGCGCCGGTGAGCGCACGCCCCGGCGCCAGGTCAGCCAGATGTTCAAATAGCGGAATTCTTCGCCCAGCGGATAGGCATTGACGTTACGGCTGCCCGGCATGCTTTCGAGCATGCTGCGCGGCACCATCGCAACCCCCGCGCCAGCCGTCACGCAGGCAAGCATGCCGTGGTAGGACTCCATTTCGAAGATCTTGCCCGGCGTCGCCATGTCGTCCTTGAACCAGGCCTCGAAGTGGCGGCGGTACGAGCAGTTCTGGCGAAAGGCATACACCGTCTTGCTGCTCACGTCCTGCGCGCGGGTGACCGGCTGGTGACTGGCGGCGGTGATCAGCAGCATCTCTTCTTCGAACAGTTCGATGCCTTCCAGGTCCTGATGACGCAGCGGCCCGTCGACGAAAGCAGCACTTAATCGACCCGACAGCACGCCATCGATCATGTCGCCGGAAGGCCCGGTGGACAGGTCCAGCTCGACCTTGGGGTAGCGCTGGTGAAATTCGGCGAGCAGCGAAGGGATGCGCACCGCGGCTGTGCTTTCCATCGAGCCTAAGGAAAACACGCCCTGGGGCTCGGAGCCGGAGGTGGCCTGCTTGGCTTCCTCGACCAGCTCCAGAATGCGCCGCGTGTAATCCAGAAAGGTGTGGCCGGTGGCCGAGAGACGCAGGCGCAGCTTCTCGCGAATGAACAGATCGACGCCCAGTTCCTGCTCCAGCTGCTTGATGCGCGTGGTCAGGTTGGAAGGCACGCGGTGCAGTCGCTGTGCGGCGGCGGTGATGCTGCCTTCTTCGGCGATGGCCTTGAACAGCTCGAGTTGGGTCAGGTCCATGAAGGTCTCGCTATCTTTCTCTTTTAGAGAATGTATTTTTGATAATTATTCATTATCGGAAATTTACCGGAGAGCCTATCGTGGCCCCAAGACTTCAGCAACGGGTCTCGGCCCGGCGGTGAAGATCAACCCCTACAGGAGGCTTTTAGTCATGTCGTCACACGCATCCACGACCCACGCCATTTCTCTGAACCCGGCCACCGGCAAGGTGTTCGCCGAGTACCCGTTCGAGCAGGCTGCCGAGCTTGAACAGTCCCTGAGTCGCGCCGCCGCCGGTTTCAAAGCCTGGCGCAAGCAGCCGATCAGCGCCCGCGCCGAACAACTGCGCACCATTGCAAAAGTCCTGCGCAAGAACGCTGAAGCCATGGCGCAGATGATGACCGCAGAGATGGGTAAGCCAATCGCTCAGTCCCGTGGCGAAATCGAAAAGACCGCCGTGACCTGCGAATGGTACGCCGAGAACGGTCCGGCCATGCTCGCCCCGGAAAAGACCCCGGTGGAAAATGACAAGGCGTATATCGATTACTTGCCACTGGGCCCGGTCCTGGCGGTGATGCCGTGGAACTTCCCGATCTGGCAAGTGATGCGCGGCGCGATCCCGATGATCCTCGCGGGCAACACCTACGTGCTCAAGCACGCGCCAAACGTCATGGGCAGCGCCTACCTGCTGCGTGACGCCTGGATCGAGGCTGGTCTGCCGGAAGGTGTGTTCGAAGTCATCAACGTCGGCAACGAAGGCGTTTCCAAAGCCATCGCCGACCCACGCATCGCCGCCGTCGCCGTGACCGGTAGCGTGCGCGCAGGTTCGGCCATCGCCGCTCAGGCAGGTGCCGCGCTGAAAAAATGCGTACTGGAGCTGGGCGGTTCCGACCCGTTCATCGTCCTGGCCGATGCCGATCTGGACGAAGCCGTCAAAGCCGCGACCATCGGCCGTTACCAGAACAGCGGTCAGATCTGCGTCGCTGCCAAGCGCATCATCGTCGAAGAAAGCGTGCTGCCAGCCTTCACCGAGAAATTCGTGGCGGCGGTCAAGGCGCTGAAAATCGGCGACCCGCTGAACGAAGAGAACTACATCGGCCCAATGGCCCGCTACGATCTGCGTGACGAGCTGCACGAGCAAGTGCTCAAGACCGTCAGCGAAGGCGCGACCCTGCTGTTCGGCGGCGAGAAGGCCGAAGGCGAGGGCAACTACTACGCACCGACCATCCTGTCGAACGTGCGTCCGGGCATGACCTCCTT
>CAURWS010000659.1:0-3026 GCA_963528485.1 uncultured Pseudomonas sp.
TCGCCGGCGGCAGCTACTTGAGCTGGTTTCCGGCCCAAGGCCTGTTTTCCGACGATTTCGACAGCCTGTCGACCCTGGGCAAGGTGCGCGATTACCTGTGGCACCTGGTGCTACCGGTCAGCGCGCTGGTCATTGGCGGCTTCGCTACGCTGACCATCCTCACCAAGAACAGCTTTCTCAACGAGATCAGCCGCCAGTACGTGGTTACGGCGCGAGCCAAGGGCCTGAGTGAGAATCGCGTGCTGTATGGCCATGTATTTCGCAACGCAATGCTGCTGGTGGTGGCGGGGATTCCGGGGGCACTGATCGAGGTGTTTTTCGCAGGCTCCCTGCTGATCGAAACCATCTTTGGCCTCGATGGCATCGGCCGCATGAGCTACGAGGCGGCGGTGTCCCGCGATTACCCAGTGGTATTCGGCACCCTCTTTCTATTCACCCTGTTCGGCCTGCTGATCAAGCTGGTGGGCGACCTGTGCTACACGCTGGTCGACCCGCGCATCGACTTTGCCGCGAGGAGCGCCTGATGTTCGAGTTTTCACCGCAAAGCAAACGGCGGATGACCCACTTCAAGGCCAACCGGCGAGGCTGGTGGTCGTTGTGGATTTTCATCCTTCTGCTGCTCATCTGACTGTGTGGCGAACTGATCGCCAATGACCGGACTCTGATAATCAGCTATCAGGGCCACCTGTACTACCCGACATTGCATCAATACCTGGAAACCGATTTCGGCGGCGAGCTGCCGTTCGAGCCGGACTATGCCAGTGACTACGTGCACCAGCTGATCGCCGCCAAAGGTGGCTGGATGCTGTTCGCGCCAATTCCCTTCAGCGACGACACCGTCAATTACGACCTCAAGGAACCCTCGCCCAGCCCACCCAGCGCGCGTAACTGGCTGGGCACCGACGATCAGGCGCGGGACGTCATGGCCCGTGTGCTGTTTGGCACCCGGGTGTCGATCCTCTTCGCCCTCGCCCTGACCCTCATCAGCACCGTCATCGGCGTGTTCGCCGGAGCAATCCAGGGTTATTACGGCGGGCTGGCGGACCTCATCGGGCAGCGCCTGCAAGAAATCTGGTCAGGCCTGCCGGTGCTTTACCTGCTGATCATTCTCTCCGGTTTCGTCGAACCGAACTTCTGGTGGCTGCTGGGGATCATGGCGCTGTTTTCCTGGCTGGCGCTGGTGGACGTGGTGCGTGCCGAGTTCCTGCGCGGACGCAATCTGGAATACGTCAAGGCCGCCCGCGCCCTGGGCCTGACCGACAGCGCGCTGATGCTGCGGCACATTCTGCCCAACGCCATGACCAGCACCCTGACCTACCTGCCGTTTATCCTCACCGGTGCCATCGCAACCCTGACCGCGCTGGATTTTCTCGGCTTCGGCATGCCGGCCGGCAGCGCGTCGCTGGGTGAGCTGATTGGCCAGGCCAAGCGCAACCTGCAAGCGCCCTGGCTGGGCCTGACCGCGTTCTGCGCATTGGCGTTGATTCTGTCCCTGTTGGTGTTTATCGGCGAAGCCTGCCGAGACGCCTTCGACCCGCGAAGCTGAGGCCTTGCCGATGAACCAGACATCCCATGACACCCTGATCGACATCCGCCAGTTGCGCGTCGCGTTCAACGGCACCGAGGTGGTCCACGGCATCGACCTGACCATTCGCCGGGGCGAGTGCCTGGCGCTGGTGGGGGAATCGGGCTCGGGCAAATCCGTCACCGCCCACTCCATATTGCGCCTGCTGCCGCCCAACAAGGTCAGTAGCCAAGGCCACATCCGCTACAACGGTCTGGACCTGCTGCACGCCAGCGACCGACAGCTACGAGAAGTGCGCGGCAACCGCATCGCGATGATCTTTCAAGAACCCATGACCTCGCTCAACCCGCTGCACACCGTGGACAAGCAGATTGGCGAGATCCTGGCCCTGCACAAAGGCCTCAAAGGCAAGGCGGCTCGGGAGCGCACCCTGGAACTGCTGACGCTGGTGGGGATCCATCGGCCCCTGGAACGCCTCAAGGCCTACCCCCATCAGTTGTCCGGAGGCCAGCGCCAGCGGGTGATGATCGCCATGGCCTTGGCCAACGAGCCGGACCTGCTGATCGCCGACGAGCCGACCACAGCGCTGGACGTGACGGTGCAGATGAAAATCCTCGAACTGCTCAAGTCCCTGCAGGCACGCCTGGGCATGTCGCTGCTGCTGATCAGCCACGACCTCAATCTGGTGCGACGCATTGCTCAGAGGGTCTGCGTGATGCGCGGCGGGGAGATCGTCGAGCAAGCAGATTGCCAGACCCTCTTCACCCACCCTCAACACGCTTACAGCCGCTCGCTCATCGACGCTGAACCCGACGGCGAACCGGTGCCCAGCGTGCATCCGCAGACTCTGTTGTCAGTCGACGCCTTGAAAGTCTGGTTCGCGCTGCCCAAGCCGTTGTTCAGCCGCCAGCGCCAGTACATCAAGGCCGTGGATGGCGTGAGCTTCGAATTGCTCAAGGGCAAGACGCTGGGCATCGTCGGCGAATCGGGCTCTGGCAAATCGACGCTGGGTCAGGCGATTTTGCGGCTGATCGACTCCGAAGGCAGCATCCGCTTCGGCAACAAGGAGCTGAGCCTGCGCAGTCAGGCGCTGATGCGGCCGCTGCGCCGACGCCTGCAAGTGGTGTTTCAGGATCCGTTCGGCAGCCTCAGCCCACGCATGACCGTGCAGCAGATCATCGCCGAAGGCCTGTTGACCCACGCCATCGGTACGCCGCAGGAAAGGGAGCAAACGGTGATGGGGGTGCTGCGCGAGGTCGGACTCGATCCGGACAGCCGCCACCGCTATCCACACGAATTTTCCGGAGGTCAGCGCCAGCGCATTGCCATCGCCCGCGCACTGGTGCTGGAGCCCGATTTGATCCTGCTCGATGAGCCGACCTCGGCGCTGGACCGAACGGTGCAGAAGCAAATCGTCGCGCTGTTGCGTGATCTGCAGGTCCGCCGCGGTCTGACCTACCTGTTTATCAGCCATGACCTGGCAGTGGTGCATGCCCTGGCC
>CAURWS010000660.1:0-3026 GCA_963528485.1 uncultured Pseudomonas sp.
GACCCGGACAAAGGCGCCACCAGCATTCTGGGCCTGAACCCGAGCCTCGATCTGGACGAACCGGCCCTGCGCGAAATCGCCGACATCACCGGCGGTCAGTACTTCCGGGCCCGCGACGGCGCGCAACTGGCACAAATCGGCAAGACCCTCGACGCCCTTGAGCCGGTGACCCAGCAACCCACTCAGGCACGTCCGGCCCTGCCGCTGTATCACTGGCCGCTGGCAGCCGCGTTGCTGCTGAGCGTGCTGCTGGTGATTCACGAACGCTGGCCGCACAACCCGCTGTACCGCTTCCTCGCGCGCCAGCCCGTGTTGCATCAGGGCCCGCAGTGGCGTCAGCGCTTCAAGCGTTTGCGGAGGCGCCGATGATCGCCCTCTGGCCGCACTGGCTGCACCCTTGGTGGCTGCTGCTTTTGCCGTTGCTCGGCTGGTTGCTGTGGCGCCTGTGGCACCGACAAAAACGCGTCGGCCGCTGGCAGATGATCCTGCCGAGCGCCTTTCATTCGGTCTTGCTCAGCGGCGGCAGCGGACGGGAAAGCAAGCTGCCGTGGATCGCCTTGGGCTTCGGCTGGCTGCTGGCCTTGCTCGCGCTCTTGGGCCCAAGCTGGCAGCGCGTCGAGCAGACCAGCCAGAAACCCGTGGACCCGCTGGTGGTATTGCTGGAGCTGACCCCGGAAATGCTCGCCGCCGACAGCCCGCCGTCGCGGCTGGAGCAGGCGCGGCGCAAGTTGCTGGACCTGTTGCAGGCGCGCAGCGATTCGCAGACCGCGATCATCGTCTACGCCGGCAGCGCACACACGCTGGTGCCGTTATCCGACGATCTGGGCACCAGCAAGAACCTGCTAGACGCCATCAAACCGTCGATCATGCCCGAGGCCGGACAGCGCGCCGACCTTGGCGTAATCAAGGCCTTGGACCTGCTCAAACAGGGCGATCTGGGGATCGGTCGTCTGCTGTGGATCGGCTCGTCATTGACCGACGGCGAGCGTCAGGGCATCCGCCAGGTCCTGACCGGTCATGGGCCGCAGCTGCTGATGCTGGGGGTCGGCACCGCAGAAGGCGCGCCCGTCAGCCAGGAAAAAGGCGGCTTTCTCAAGGACGCACAGGGCGGGATTCTGGTGCCGCGTCTGGACAGCGCCAGCCTCAAGGATTTCGCCGACGAACTGGGCGGGCATTACAGCCCTTCGTCGCTGGACGATGACGACCTGCGCCAGCTGGGCCTGCTTGATGGCCCGAAAGACTTGCGCAGTCAGGGCCAGACCGTGCGGCTCGACAGTTGGGCCGATCAGGGTTACTGGCTGTTGCTGCCGCTGCTGTTACTTGCCGCCTGCGCCGGTCGCCGGGGCTGGGTGCTGTGCCTGCCGCTGTTGATGCTGCTGCCGCAACACAGCTACGCCTTCGAGCTTAAAGACCTGTTCCAGCGCCCCGATCAACAGGGTCAGCACCTGATGCAACGCCATCGGCCGGCCGAGGCCGCGCAGCATTTCGAAGACATTCAATGGCAAGGCATCGCGCTGTACGAGGCAGGCGACTATGCCGGTGCCGCTCAGCGTTTCGCCCAGGGCAACAGCGCCGCCGACCATTACAATCGTGGCAACGCGCTGGCCAAGAGTGGCGAGCTGGACGCCGCCATCGACGCCTACGAGCAGGCCCTTGAACGCCAGCCTGACTTCCCGGCCGCGGCGGCGAACATGGCCTTGATCGAAGAAATGAAAGTGCAAAACGATCAGGCCACCGCCGACGAAGCCAGCAAGAACCAGGACGACAGCGACGAAAACGCCGACAAGCCGGCTTCCGACAATGCCGAACAGCAGCAGCCCAGTCAGCAGGCGCCCGCGCAGATCGACGAAGACGACAACGCCAACAGCGCGCAGTCGATGTCCGGCGCCAGCGGGGCCAGTGACGCGCCCGGGCCGTCTCCGGAGGACGACGAACCGACCCGCGCACCGAGCCGCCCCGCCGACAGCCACATCAACAACGAACAGCGCCAGGCGCTCGAACAATGGTTGCGGCAGATCCCGGATGAACCCGGCGAGTTGCTGCGCCGCAAATTCTGGTACGAACAACAGCAGCATCAGGAAAAAGCTCGATGAGTCGTGTGCACACTGTGGTAATCGCCTGGCTGATCTGCCTGTTCGCCCTCGTGGCGCAGGCCGACACGCCTGCTGCGACGTTGCAGGCCAGCGTCGACCGCACGCGCGTGAACACCGGGGAAACGGTGGAGCTGACTCTGGAATCCGACGACGCCACCCTGTTCGGCAAGCCCGACATGACCGCGCTGGACGCCGATTTCGACGTGCGCGACACCCGTCAGCTCAACAGCCTGACCACCCTTGAAGGCAACGTGCACGCCACCACCCGCTGGCTGATCACCCTGATGCCGCGGCACAGCGGCTCGATCGAGATTCCGCCGCTCAAGCTGGGTGAGCGGGTGAGCCAGCCGATTACCCTGCAAGTGGTCGAGGTCGAGGCCTCCGGGCAGGCTCAGGAACAGAAGCTGGCCCCGGTTTTCATGGAAGCGAGCCTGGATCAGGACACCGTTTACGTGCAGGCCCAGGCCGTGCTGACCGTGCGTATCTACCATTCGGTGTCGCTGTTCGACGACAGCAACCTGACCCCGTTGCAGGTGCCGGACGCGCGCATCGAGAAGCTCGGCGACACGCGCACCTATGAAAAGCAGATCAACGGCATCCGCCACGGCGTAATCGAGATGCGCTATGCGCTGTACCCGCAGCAGAGCGGCAACCTGACCATTCCGGCCCAGGAGTTCAGCGCAACCATGGTGCAGGACGTCCCCGAAGTCACCCAGGCTGCCGCGACCAGGCAGCCGGCCGTGGCCACCAGCCCCAAGCCGGGCAAGCTGATGCGCGTGACGTCCGATCCGCTGTCGCTGACGGTCAAGCCGCAACCGGCTCACTACCCGCCCAACACGCCCTGGCTGCCCGCGCGCAGCATCAGCCTGAGCGAAAACTGGAGCCCGGATCCGGCCCACAGCCAGATCGGCGATTCGCTGACCCGCACCCTGG
>CAURWS010000661.1:0-3018 GCA_963528485.1 uncultured Pseudomonas sp.
GTGTTAAGACGAACGGTTCTCACCTGAGTGGATAGGATATTGCGGTAGATCGGGCGGGTGCTGGCTACACCAACTGGAGAGGTGAACTCAGGGTCTGGCGGGCTTGCTTGCGGTCAACGACCGCTCGCCACCTGCGCCGCAATCGGCGCCTTGCACTGGGTGTAGGTCCCGGGTTCAAGGTACTGATTGAGAATCGGCGCCATGCCCTTGAGCACTTGCACAGGCAGGGCCGAGGTGAATTTGAACGACTCGGCCGCGCGCCCCGGCACGTAGGCGGTGAGCGTGCCGAAGTGGTTGTCGCCGATGTAGAACACGAACGTCGCAGTGCGGTTGATCGCCTTGGAGGCCAGAATCCGGCCGCCCGAGCCGAAGCTTTCGATGCGGTTGTCCCCCGTCCCTGTCTTGCCGCCCATGGCCAGGGCTGTGCCGTCGGCGGTCTTGAAACTGCCCGACACGCGCCGCGCGGTACCGGCATCGACCACCTGCGACAACGCCTCGCGCATGGCTGTCGCGACTTCCGAGCGCAGGACCCGTTTGCCCAGCTCCGGATTGTTGCTGAGCCGGGTTTCA
This sequence comes from uncultured Pseudomonas sp., assembly GCA_963528485.1. Taxonomy (GTDB): domain Bacteria; phylum Pseudomonadota; class Gammaproteobacteria; order Pseudomonadales; family Pseudomonadaceae; genus Aquipseudomonas. The sequence goes on from CAURWS010000661.1 coordinate 571, forward strand.
TAAGGAGTGTCGGCGGCGAAATGCAGGCTGTCGATGCGCAACACCGGCAGGCGAACGCCGTCGTTCTGGATAATGCCGATCAGCTCGGCCAGCGCTGCCGGACGATCCCCCGAGCTGCCGATGGCGGTGGCCAGCGAAGGTACCAGGTGGTCGAACGGATAGCCCAGTTTCTGCCAGCGCTGGTGAATGTCGAGGAAGGCCTCGATCTCCAGCATCGTGCGAATCCGGCTGTCCCGCGCGCTCTTGTGTCGGCTCTTGAACAGCCAGCTGTACACCTCTTGCCGTTCGAAGCGGCTGGCGGCCACGGCCTCCTTGAACTTCGCCTCGGGGTTCTGCAGCAGGTAGCCCACCAGCCACAGGTCCAGCGGGTGGACCCGGGCGATATAGCCTTGATCCGGCAGGTCGAACTTGCCCGGCCCGTAGGCGTAATACAGTTCGTCCAGACGTTTTTCGCTCAGTGGCGGTTGACGCTTGTCGGCCACAGTGTGGGCGCGGACGAAGGCGTTGAACGCGCTTTGACTGGCATCCGGCAGCAGGTAGCGATGCACGGCGGCCATGCGGCTGGCCGAGGGATGCACACCGTCGAGGAAGGTGTCGAGGCGATCCTGCGTGGTCTTGTTCTTGTAGCGTTTCCAGAAGCGCAGCAGGAACGAAGTGCCCTCGCGGTCGGCGAAGTCAGCGAGGTATTCCTGACGCCGTGGGTCGCTGTCGTCCTTCATCAGCACCGCGCTGTTGTTCGGCCCCTGATACGTGACGTAGCGCACCAGATCGCGCATCAGGCGGATGAACGGCAGGTTGATCGATTCGCGCAACGCCTCGCGCAAGGTGGGGTTGCGCGCGTTGTCTTCGCGGCGGAAGTTGTTGAAGTGATGCATGCCGCCGCCGGTGAAAAAGTTCTCGCCGGGGCTCGCCGAGTATTTACGATCCAGGGCCGCAGCAAGCATTTTCGACAGGTCGCGGTCGGGGTTCTGCATCAGGTAATCCAGCGCCCAGCGGCTGAGCCGGTCGGGGTCTTCCACGGGCACCTTCTTCAGCTGCGTGTTGCTCATCGCGCCGTATTTGTCGTGAATCTCCGAGATGATCTGCAGATAGGTGGTCAGCACGCGCATCTTCGCCGTGGAGCCCAGTTCCAGCTTGCTGCCTTCGTTGATGTCGAACGGCTGATCGGTGCTGTCGGTCTGCACCCGCACCCTCGAGCCATCAATGTCGCGCTCGAACAGCGTGAAGCTGTAGCGCACGGCCTGGGTGCTGGTGGGCGTGAGCAGATGCTCGCCGAGCAGGCCCAGTTTGGCGGCGTATTCGGGATTGGCCAGATCGCGCAGGTACTGGCCGACGCTGGCCTGCAGATCGTTTTGCAGGGTGCTGGTGGCGGACAGGTCGAGGCGATCCAGATCGTACAGCGGCCGGTTGAGCATGTTCGACAGGCGCGTGCGCGCAACCGTGATGCCTTTGTTGGTCTCGATGGGCTGCACGGTTGGCTGCTGTACCCAGTCGCGGTAGGTGACCGTGGCCCCAAGAGCGGCGTCGGCCAGAGGCTGGTCGATCACGTTGTTCTGCGCCAGCAGACGAATATGGCTGTCGGTCAGGTCTGCCAATTCCTTGCGCCCCTTCGCCAGGTAGTGGGAAGGGCGCCGCTGGGCGATCACCAGCGAGAGCACCTCGCGCAGGGCCAGGCCTTGGGCGGCGAGGGTCTTGGCGTCCTTGGCGGGGGAGGCCAGCAGTTGATTGCTGCGATCGAAATCGGCGCCGTACCAGACGCGCAAGCCTTCGGCCATGCCATGCACTTCGCCATGCCCCGGCACGGCCGAAAGTGGCACGCTGTTGAGGTAATCACGTACTACGCGCTGGCGCACTTCCAGCGTCTGCGGCCCCGATTGATAGGCGCGCACACTGGCCGAGATCATCTGGCGGATCTTCTCGCCCCCGGACTGCGTCAGGCCATCGGGGGAGTGGCGGTATTTCTCAAGCTGCGTGGCCAGGGTGCTCCCGCCCGCCGATTGACCGGGCAACCCCACCAGTTTCGCGACCTGGGAAATCGCCGCCTTGAAGAAGCGTGGCCAGTCCACCGCAGGGTTGGCCATGGGCTGCCGGGTGTTGAGCAGATCGCGGTTTTCGATGAACAACAGGCTGTTGACCAGCACCGGCGGGATCGAAGAGAAGCTGGGGTACAGCTGTTGTGGATAGGTGAATTGATACAGCGCATCACCGCGACAGTCGGCGATGGTCAACCCTGACTGACTTTTCTCCTGATAAGGCACGAAAAAGCCGCTTTTGGCATAGGCCATCAGCTCGGGAGAAAAACGGGATTGTTCGGTGATGCGGTAATCGCGCTTGAGCAGGCGGGGCAGGAACTCCCCCAGCGCCGAATAGCCCAGCCGTTTGTCGAACGGGCCATCGCCGGGGTACAGGATGTCGTCGCTGGCACCGGGCTCCACGGCGTAGCTGAGG
>CAURWS010000662.1:0-3012 GCA_963528485.1 uncultured Pseudomonas sp.
TGCGCCGGGCCCGATCTACCTGGGCAATTCCGGCACCTCGATGCGGCTGTTGGCCGGCCTGCTGGCCGCGCAGGCATTCGACAGCGTCCTGACCGGCGATGCCTCGCTGTCCAAGCGTCCGATGGAGCGAGTGGCCGAGCCACTTCGTGAGATGGGCGCAGTGATCGAGACGGCAGCCGACGGTCGCCCGCCCTTGACCATTCGTGGTGGCAAGTCGCTTCATGGCATCAGCTACGTGATGCCGATGGCCAGCGCTCAGGTCAAATCCTGCCTGCTGCTCGCCGGCATGTATGCCCAAGGCGCGACAACCGTCACTGAGCCTGCGCCGACCCGCGATCACACCGAGCGTATGCTGCGTGGTTTCGGCTATCCGGTGGCGGGCAATGGTGCAACGGCGTCGGTCGAGGCGGGCAGCACGTTGAAGGCGACGCGTATCGAAGTCCCTGCGGACATTTCGTCGGCGGCGTTCTTCCTGGTGGCGGCGTCGATCGCCGAAAGCTCGGATCTGCTGCTCGAACACGTCGGCGTCAACCCGACGCGTACCGGCGTGATCGACATCCTGCGCCTGATGGGGGCTGACATTTCGGTGCAGAATCTGCGCGAAGTGGGCGGCGAGCCGGTGGCGGACCTGCGTGTGCGTCACGCGAAGCTCAAGGGCATCGTGATCCCCGAGTCGCTGGTGCCGCTGGCCATCGACGAGTTTCCGGTGCTGTTCGTCGCGGCGGCCTGTGCCGAAGGGCGGACCGTGCTGCGTGGGGCGCAGGAGCTGTGGGTCAAGGAATCCGACCGCATTCAGGTCATGGCCGATGGTCTGACCACCCTGGGTATCAAGGTTGAACCGACCGCCGATGGCCTCATTATTGAAGGCGGCAGCATGGGTGGTGGTGAAGTCGACGGCCATGGCGATCACCGCATCGCCATGGCCTTCAGTATCGCGTCGCTGCGTGCGACAGCCCCGGTGCGTATCCGGGACTGCGCCAACGTGGCGACTTCTTTCCCCAATTTCCTGGCGCTGTGCGCCCAGGTGGGTATTCGTGTAGCGCAAGAGGGGCAATCGTGAAAGTTCAAGCTCCGGTCATTACGATCGACGGACCAAGCGGTTCCGGAAAAGGTACGGTAGCCGGTTTGCTGGCCAAGCGTCTGGGATGGTGCCTGCTGGATTCCGGCGCGCTGTACCGGCTGCTGGCCTTCGCCGCACGCAATCATGGCGTTGACCTGACCAACGAAGAAGCGCTCAAGCTTCTGGCCGCGCATCTGGATGTACAGTTCGAGGCCGCGACCGATGACCATGGTCAGCGCATCATTCTCGAAGGCGAAGACGTGACTCTGGAGATCCGCAACGAGCAGATCGGCAGCGGTGCATCGCAAGTGGCTTCGCTGCCGGCGGTGCGTGAAGCGTTGCTGCAGCGCCAGCGTGCATTTCAGGAGTTTCCGGGCCTGATTGCCGACGGTCGCGACATGGGCACGGTGGTGTTTCCCGCCGCGCCATTAAAGGTATTCCTGACCGCGAGCGCCGAAGAGCGTGCCCGTCGCCGATATTTGCAGTTGAAGGGCAAGGGGGACGATGTTAGTCTGTCGAGTCTGCTAGATGAGATACGTGTCCGCGACGAGCGCGACACCCAGCGAGCGGTGGCCCCGCTCAAACCGGCGCATGACGCCATCCAGCTGGATTCCACCGAATTGTCCATCGAGCAGGTGCTGGAACGCATCCTGAGTGAAGTCGCGCTTCGCGATCTCGCTGGATGACCAAGGAGCCATGCGGGAGACCAGTCGAAGTCCCGCAGGCTTCCTTTCATATGAACGAAACCCACGTTGTCTGGAGCGTGGCAGATAGGCGGATTCTTCGCCTTTATCAACAGGAATTAAAATGAGCGAAAGCTTTGCAGAACTCTTTGAAGAAAGCCTAAAGACCCTCAATCTTCAGCCGGGTGCGATCATCACCGGTATCGTTGTCGACATCGACGGCGACTGGGTTACCGTACACGCTGGCCTGAAGTCCGAGGGCGTCATCCCGCTCGAGCAGTTTTACAACGACGCTGGCGAACTGACCATCAAGGTCGGTGACGAAGTTCACGTTGCGCTGGACGCGGTAGAAGACGGCTTTGGCGAAACCAAACTGTCCCGCGAAAAAGCCAAGCGTGCTGAGTGCTGGATCGTTCTGGAAGCCGCTTTCGCAGCCGAAGAAGTGGTCAAGGGCGTTATCAACGGTAAGGTTAAAGGCGGCTTCACTGTCGACGTTAACGGCATCCGTGCGTTCCTGCCAGGTTCTCTGGTTGACGTCCGTCCAGTGCGCGACACCACGCACCTGGAAGGCAAAGAGCTGGAATTCAAGGTCATCAAGCTGGACCAGAAGCGCAACAACGTTGTCGTTTCCCGTCGCAGTGTCCTGGAAGCCGAGAACAGCGCCGAGCGCGAAGCTCTGCTGGAATCCCTGCAGGAAGGCCAGCAAGTCAAAGGTATCGTCAAGAACCTCACCGATTACGGCGCATTCGTCGATCTGGGTGGCGTCGATGGCCTGCTGCACATCACCGACATGGCCTGGAAGCGCATCAAGCATCCATCGGAAATCGTCAACGTTGGCGATGAGATCGATGTAAAAGTCCTGAAGTACGATCGCGAGCGCAATCGTGTTTCCCTGGGCCTGAAGCAACTGGGCGAAGACCCATGGGTTGCTATCAAGGCACGTTACCCAGAAGGTACTCGCGTGACCGCACGCGTTACCAACCTGACCGACTACGGCTGCTTCGCTGAGCTGGAAGAAGGCGTTGAAGGTCTGGTACACGTTTCCGAAATGGACTGGACCAACAAGAACATCCACCCTTCGAAAGTCGTACAAGTCGGCGACGAAGTGGAAGTCATGGTTCTGGACATCGACGAAGAGCGTCGTCGTATCTCCCTGGGCATCAAGCAGTGCAAGTCCAACCCATGGGAAGACTTCTCTGGCCAGTTCAACAAGGGCGACAAGATCTCCGGCACCATCAAGTCGATCACCGATTTCGGTATCTTCATTGG
>CAURWS010000663.1:0-3004 GCA_963528485.1 uncultured Pseudomonas sp.
GATCTGGTGCTGTTCAACGCCGACACCGTGCGTGACGTTGCCGACTTCAAAGAGCCGAAACGCGCCGCCGAAGGCATCGACGGGGTGTGGGTGAACGGGCATTTGAGCTATGCCGATGGCAAGCCCCAGGGTGAACGGCAGGGGCGGTTCCTGCCCCGCAGCGGGTCGCTGGTGGCAGGGTTCGTGTGACAACAGAAGCATTGCGGGAGCCAGCAGGCCAGCTCCCACAAAGGTGATGCCCGGATCAGCCGACAATCACTCCACGGCACTCACCAAAACCGATACTCACCTCGCCCTCCCTGCGGCAGCGGGCCTTGAGAATCACCTCATCGCCCGCCTGCAAGAAGGTGCGCGTCTCGCCATTGGGCAATTCCACCGGATGCTTGCCGCCCTCGGTCATCTCAAGCAGGCTGCCGAACTGCCCCGCCAGCGGGCCAGACAAGGTGCCCGTACCAAACAGATCCCCCGGCTGCAATTTGCAGCCGTTGACGCTGTGATGAGTGACCATCTGCGCCACGGTCCAGTACATGTTCAGCGTGTTGCTCAGGGCCAGACGATGGGGTGCGATGCCCTGTTCTATCATCTGCGCGGTCAGCAGCAGCACTTCCAGTTCGATGTCCAGCGCGCCGTGGTTTTGATCCTGCTCGTCGGACAGGTAGTCCAGTGGCTTGGGATCGCCTTCCGGCCGCTGGGGCTGCGCGCTGCGAAACGGCGCCAGCGCCTCGGCGGTTACCACCCACGGCGACAGCGTGGTGGCGAAGCTCTTGGACAGAAACGGCCCCAAAGGCTGGTATTCCCAGGCCTGTAGATCTCGCGCTGACCAGTCGTTGAGCAGGCAGAAACCGGCGATGTGCTCACCTGCCTCAGCAATCCCGATCGACTCGCCGGTCTCGTTGCCCTGCCCCATCCACACGCCGACTTCCAGCTCGTAATCCAGACGCTTGCTAGGCCCGAAGATCGGCGCCTCGGCACCCGGCGCCAGGGTCTGGCCATTGGGGCGTTTGACCGGAGTGCCCGAAACACACAGCGTCGAAGCACGGCCGTGGTAAGCGATGGGCACGTATTTGTAGTTCGGCAGCAAAGGGTTGTCAGGGCGGAACAGCTTGCCGACGTTGGTCGCGTGATGAATGCCGACGTAGAAATCGGTGTAGTCGCCCACCTGCGCGGGCAGGTGCATGCGGCATTCGCTCATTGGCACCAGCAGGGCATCGCCGAGCAGCTCAAGAGACGCGCGCTCCGGGCTCTGTTCATCGAGCAGCCTGAGCAGTTCGTTGCGCAGCGCCTGTCGCGATGAAGCGCCCAAGGCGAACAGGGCGTTGAGCTGGCCATGACGGGCCGCTTCAGCCGCCACTCGCGCCTCGCCGTTGAACTGGCCAGTCTCGTAGGCCACTTGCAGATCGAAAATGAAATCGCCGATGGCCACGCCACCCCGCCGACTGCCGCTACCACGGCTGAACACGCCAAACGGCAGGTTCTGCAGCGGGAAATCGGGGTGATCGTTGGCAGAGGTCACCCAGCTGCGCGGGTGCTTGGAAATGCTCATCGTTGGCTGTCCGTATCGAAAGGTTTGAAGGTGTTGGCGATGCCGTTCCAGCAGGCATCGTAGTCGCTTTGCAGTTGCGGGCACTCCAGCGCGTGGCGGCTGGGGCGCAGGACCTTGCCGGTCTCGAACATGAACGCCATCGTCTGCTCGATCTTGTGCGGCTTGAGTTCGGCCGCCATGGCTTTTTCAGCCGTGGCATTGTCCGGGCCGTGGGCGCTCATGCAGTTGTGCAGCGACGCGCCGCCGGGCATGAAACCCTCGGCCTTGGCGTCGTAGGCGCCGTCGATCAGGCCCATGAATTCGTTCATCAGGTTGCGGTGGAACCACGGGGGCCGGAAAGTGTTTTCCGCCACCATCCAGCGCGGCGGGAAGATCACGAAATCGACGTTGGCCTGACCATGAGTCGCACCCGGCGAGGTCAGCACGGTGAAGATCGAGGGGTCCGGGTGGTCGTAACTCACGGTGCCAATGGTGTTGAACAGGCGCAGATCGTACTGGTACGGCACGTTGTTGCCATGCCACGCCACCACGTCGAACGGCGTGTGTTCAAGGGTGGTTTCCCACAGTTCACCGAGAAATTTCTGCACGAGCACGGTGGGTTGCTCGCGGTTCTCGAAGTGCGCCACCGGGGCTTGAAAATCCCTCGGGTTGGCCAGCCCGTTGCTGCCGATAGGCCCAAGGTCAGGCAGCCGCAGCGGGCTGCCGTGATTCTCGCAGATGTAACCCCGGGCCTGCCCGTCGAGCAGTTGCACGCTGAATTTCAGGCCACGGGGGACGACGGCGATTTCATGGGGCTCGATGTCCAGCAAGCCTAGTTCAGTGATCAGGCGCAAACGGCCCTGTTGCGGGACGATCAGCCATTCGCCGTCGGCATTGAAGAATGCACGCTCCATGGATTGGTTGGCGGCGTAGAGATAAACGCTGACGCCCTCTGCCTGATCCGCTGGCGAGGTGCTCGCCAGCGCGATCAGGCCGTCGATGAAATCGGTGGGTTGCGTAGGGATGTCGAAGGCGTTCCAGCGCAGGCGATTCGGGGTGATGGGGCCTTGCTGGCTGCCGATGATCTGCCGCTCAAGACGCTCGAAACGAGGATGCGCGGCAGAAGGCTTGATGCGATAGAGCCAGGTGCGACGGGCTTCGGCGCGGGGCACGGTAAACGCCGTGCCCGAAAATTGCTCGGCGTAGAGGCCGAGGGGGTGACGCTGTGGGGAATTCTGGCCCTGGGGCAAACCGCCAGAGACAGCCTCGCTGCTGAATTGATTACCGAAGCCGGACTGATACCGCAAAGCGCCGGAGGCAGGTGATAGGGACATCTCGACCTCTTGTTTTTGTTTTGCGTAAACGAGTTACGATTAACGTAATTTGAGTTTGCAGGACGGTCAAGCTATAAAGCTGCATTTTCAGACCGATGCCTTGGCTCATGACAGACGATTCCGCAAACCCTGTAGTCCCGCGCCAACA
>CAURWS010000664.1:0-2999 GCA_963528485.1 uncultured Pseudomonas sp.
GCGCTTGCCCGCGATGACGTCGGAACATTCAACAACGTTGGTGACCGACGAAACGCAATCGCGGGCAAGCGCGCTCCTACAGGGGGCCGCGGCGTGATCCAACACTCGCTTTACGGGAAGGTTTGAGATGGCTGTTCCAGATGATCGTGTTGCACCAGCTTCGGTGATCGAAAGGCGTTCGATCGACTACATCCCTGACGCGGAGAGACAGGGTCGTCTGTTCAGTCAATTCACCCTCTGGCTGGGTGCCAATCTGCAAATCACTGCCATTGTCACCGGGGCGTTGGCCGTGGTGCTGGGCGGTGATGTGTTCTGGTCGTTGATCGGCCTGTTCATCGGTCAACTGCTGGGCGGTGGCGTGATGGCGCTGCACGCGGCGCAAGGGCCGAAACTGGGTCTGCCGCAGATGATTTCCAGTCGGGTGCAGTTCGGCGTGTACGGGGCGGTGATTCCGCTGGTGCTGGTGTGCCTGATGTACATCGGCTTCTCCGCCAGCGGCTCGTTGCTGGCCGGGCAGGCCGTCGCTCAACTGATTCAGGTGCCCGACTGGCAAGGCATCGTGCTGTTCGCCGCTGCCATCGTCGTCCTGACCATCTTCGGCTACCGGGTCATCCACATGATCGGCCGGGTCGCCAGCATCATCGGCGTGATCGCTTTCGTTTACCTGTTCGGCGCACTGCTGGCCGGGAACGACGTCGGCGCGCTGCTGGGCAACAAACATTTCTCGCTGAGCAGCTTTTTGCTGGCGATTTCCCTGTCGGCCTCGTGGCAGATCGCGTTCGGCCCTTATGTGGCGGACTACTCGCGCTACCTGCCGCGCAGCACCTCGGCCAGCAAGACCTTCTGGGCCGTGGGCCTGGGCGCGGTGATCGGTGCGCAGGTGTCGATGGTGTTCGGCGTGTTCGCCGCAGCGCTGGCGGGCAAGAGCTTCGCCCACCACGAAGTGCAGTTCATCGTCAGCCTGGGCGGCACCGGCGCGGTCGCAGCGGCGCTGTATTTCAGCATCGCGTTCGGCAAGGTCACCGTCACCACCCTCAACGCCTACGGCAGCTTCATGTCGGTGGCCACCATCATCAGCGGCTTCAAGGGCAATCGGCACATTTCCAGTGCCTTGCGCCTGACTTACATCTTCGCCATGGTCGGCATCGCCACGGCGTTGGCGCTGGCGGGCAAGGACTCGTTCCTCAAGGACTTCTCGGCGTTCATCCTGTTCCTGCTGGCGTTCTTCACGCCGTGGAGCGCGATCAACCTGGTGGACTTCTACTGCATCACCAAAGAGCGTTACGACATCCCGGCGCTGTCAGACCCGGATGGCCGTTATGGCCGCTGGAACTGGATCGGCATCAGTATTTACGTGATCGGCGTGCTGATTCAGATGCCGTTCATCTCCACCCACTTCTACACCGGGCCGCTGGTCGCCAGCCTCGACGACACCGACATTTCGTGGATCATCGGTCTGGTCGTGCCCGCTGCGCTGTATTACATGGCCGCGAAAAAATGGCCCGGCAAGATTGCCGATCGCCTGATCCTGCCGACCGAGCAGGCCGAGCCGCAGAACATCCCCTTCAAGACCAGGAGCGTCACACAATGAGAACCAAAACAGCCCTGCTTTCGACGATCTTGACCGCAGGCCTGCTGGCCAGTGGCGTCAGTCAGGCAGCGGGATGGTGTGAGTCCGGCAAGCCAGTGAAATTCGCAGGCCTGAACTGGGAAAGCGCGATGCTGCTGACCGACGTCCTGCAAGTGATATTGAACAAGGGTTACGGCTGCGAAACCGACAGCCTGCCGGGCAACTCCATCACCATGGAAAACGCCCTGAGCACCAACGATATCCAGATCTTCGCCGAGGAGTGGGTTGGCCGCAGCGAAGTGTGGAACAAGGCTGAGGCGGCCGGCAAAGTGGTGGGTGTCGGCGCACCGGTCAAAGGCGCGGAGGAAGGCTGGTACGTGCCGCGTTACGTGATCGAGGGCGACGCCAAGCGCAAGCTGGAAGCCAAGGCCCCGGACCTGAAATCCATTGCCGACCTGGGCAAGTACGCAGCCGTTTTCAAGGACGCCGAAGAGCCTGACAAGGGCCGCTTCTACAACTGCCCGGCTGGCTGGACCTGCGAGCTGGAAAACAGCGAAATGCTGAAAAGCTACGGCCTGGCCGACAAGTTCACCAACTTCCGTCCGGGCACCGGCCCTGCGCTGGATGCGGCGATCCTGTCGAGCTACAAGCGTGGCGAGCCGATCCTGGCGTACTACTGGTCGCCGACGCCGCTGATGGGTCAGGTGGACATGGTGCGTCTGGAAGAGAAAGCCGACGTGAACAAGACCATCGATATCAAGGTCGGCCTGTCCAAGACCTTCCACGAGCAGGCCCCTGAACTGGTGTCGGTACTGGAAAAGGTCAACATCCCGATCGATCTGCTGAACCAGAACCTGGCGCGCATGACCAAGGATCGCATCGAGTCGCCAAAGCTGGCGAAGATCTTCCTCAAGGAACATCCTGAGGTCTGGCATCAGTGGGTCAGCGAAGACGCTGCCAAGAAGGTAGAAGCTTCGTTGTAAGGCTGAGGGCTTATGAACTGTGGGAGCCGGCTTGCTGGCGAAAGCGGTGGATCAGTAGCAATAGAGTTGGCTGACACTACGCATTCGCCAGCAAGCCGGCTCCCACAAAAGCAGCGCTGCACCCGACAACGGGCCCGCACCACCTGAGAGATCGAGACAAGACTATGTTCCCCGAAAGCTTCACGTTCTCCATCGCCGACTGGGTCAACGACTGGGTCGACAAACTGGTCACCAACTACGGCGACGTGTTCCGGCACATCTCCGACACCCTGCTGTGGGCCATCGTCAAACTCGAAGGCCTGCTGCGCGTCGCGCCCTGGTGGGTGTTGCTGGCAATCGTCGGCCTCATCGCCTGGCATGCCACGCGCAAAATCACCACCACGGCCGTCGTTGTCGGGCTGCTGTTCCTGGTCGGCGCAGTCGGCCTGTGGGACAAGCTCATGCAG
>CAURWS010000665.1:0-2999 GCA_963528485.1 uncultured Pseudomonas sp.
CATCGGCGGTGTGCTGGCGGCGCTGGCGTTGTTCATCGGCTGGAAATACTGGAAGCGTCGCCGCCTGATCAAGCGCACCGCCCAAGTGCCGCGCATTACCGTGCCGCAGCTGCTGGCCCTGCGTGACACCGACGACGCCCCGGTGATCATCGATGTGCGTCCCACATTTCACACGGCCGTGGTCGAAGGCATCCCCGGCGCGGTGTCGATCAGCCTCGAAGAACCCCTCGACCCGTGGGTCGAGCAGCTGGGGAATGTCGACATGGTATTTTATTGCGCCTGCCCCAATGAACTGTCGGCGGCGCTGCTGGCCGAAAAACTGCGCGCCCGCGGGCTGACCCGAGGCAAGGCGCTGGTGGGCGGCCTCGATGCCTGGCGCGATGCGCAGACCGGACTGGACGCCCCAGGCGAGGCTACCTCCGCCTGATCACTCGGCGATATCGACCATCACATGGCCGCAGTTGCCTGCTGCGCTGTCGCGAAAGCGTACGCCCCCACAAGGTGGCGTACGCGTCAGGTTTTTCTGTGAATCCGCCGCATCAAATCCCCTGCAGCGCCAGATCCATCGCGAAATAGGTGAAGATCAGATCCGCACCCGCGCGCTTGATCGCGCCCAGGCTTTCGCGCACCACGCGGCCTTCGTCGATGGCGCCGGCCTGTGCGCCGAACTTGATCATCGCGTACTCGCCGCTGACCTGATACGCCGCCAACGGCAGATTCGACGCCTCGCGGATGTCGCGGATGATGTCCAGGTAAGCGCCGGCTGGCTTGACCATTAGCGCGTCGGCGCCTTCGGCTTCGTCCAGCAGCGATTCGCGCAGGGCTTCGCGGCGGTTCATCGGGTTCATCTGGTAGGTCTTGCGATCGCCCTTGAGCGCAGAGCCGCCGGCTTCACGGAACGGGCCGTAGAGCGATGATGCGAACTTGGTGGAATAGGCCATGATCGGCGTATGGGTGAAACCGGCCGCATCCAGCGCAGCACGAATGGCACGCACCTGACCATCCATCGCCGCCGACGGAGCAATGACGTCAGCACCGGCGCGAGCGGCCATGACCGCCTGCTTGCCGAGGTTTTCGATAGTCGCGTCGTTGTCGACGTGGGCGCCGTGCATCACGCCGCAGTGGCCGTGGTCGGTGTATTCGCAGAAGCAGGTGTCGGACATCACGATCATCTCCGGCACGGCGTCCTTGATGGTGCGCGAGATGCGCGACACCAGGCCGTTTTCCTGCCAGGTATCACTGCCGCTGGCATCCAGGTGGTGAGAGACGCCAAAGGTCATCACTGACTTGATCCCGGCGCGGGCATAACGCTCGACTTCCTGAGCCAGTTTCGACTCCGGAATGCGGCTGACGCCCGGCATGCTGTTGATCGGCACGAAATCGTCGACTTCTTCTTCGACGAAGATCGGCAGCACCAGGTCGTTCAGGGTGAATTCGGTTTCCTGAAACAGCGCACGAAAGTTTGCATGGCTGCGCAGGCGACGTGGACGAGCGGCGGGAAACAGACTGGACATGGCAGTTCCTGAGCAAAAAATGTGCGAAAAACCGCCCGACAAACGACGTACGGGCGCTATCAATGGCGCGAAGCTTATTCCTGCCTCGCTCGGGATTCAAATACCGGGGTGATAAAGACCCTTGTGGTTTCGACAACAGTCCGCCGTTCGGCATCGAACCAATTCTGGGTGGCATCGGTCATTAATCCTGAGCAGCGCACATCCCGGCTGCGCGACTCACTGGGCGAGGCCAGCCTTGAACACCTCTTCGAATCTGCGCAATAACCGTTCACTGGACGGCCTGAACTTCTTCCTGGCTGACGTACGCGACGGTCTGGGCCCGTACCTGGCGATCTACCTGCTGGCGGTGCACAAATGGGACCCGGCCAGCATCGGCCTGGTCATGACACTTGCGGGTATAGCCGCTTTGGTCACCCAGACGCCAGCGGGTGCGCTGATTGACCGCACCCGCAGCAAACGTCTGGTGGTGGTCATCGCCGCCTTGCTGGTGACGGCAAGCTGCGTGGTGCTGCCGTTCATTCACAGCTTCACCTGGGTTGCCATCACACAAAGTCTGGGCGCGATTGCAGGCTCGGTGTTTGCCCCGGCCATTGCCGCCATTTCCCTGGGCATCACCGGCCCCAAGGCCTTCACCCGACGCACCGGGCGCAACGAAACCTGGAACCACGCCGGCAATGCCTGCGCCGCATTGCTGGCAGGTGTGTTGTCTTGGGCGTTCGGGCCAATTGCCGTGTTCTACCTGATGGCCTTCATGGCGCTGGCGAGCGTGGTGGCGGTGAGTTTCGTCGACGCCTCGGCCATCGATCACGACGTCGCGCGGGGCTTCGATCCGGCTCAGGAGCGTGGCCACGAGCAGCCCAGCGGCTTTTCGGTGCTGATGCACAATCGGCCATTGCTGATCTTCGCCATTTGCTGCGGGCTGTTTCACCTGGCCAACGCGGCGATGCTGCCGCTGGTCAGCCAGAAGCTCTCGCAGATCGACATCAACCTCGCCACGCCCCTGACCTCGGCCTGCATCGTCGCGGCGCAGCTGGTCATGGTGCCGGTGGCCTGGCTGGTCGGCGCCAAGGCTGACAGCTGGGGACGCAAGCCATTGCTGCTGGCAGGCTTCATCATCCTGCCACTGCGCGGCGTGTTGTATGTACTCTCCGACAACCCGTACTGGCTGGTGGGCGTGCAACTGCTCGACGGCATCGGCGCCGGGGCCTTTGGTGCGTTGATGCCGCTGGTGGTCAAGGACCTGACCCAGGGCACCGGGCGCTTCAATGTGAGCCTGGGGGCGATTTGAACGGTGTTCGGCCTGGGCGCAGCGCTGAGCAACGGGCTGGCCGGGCTGGTGATTCGTGAAGCCGGTTACAACGCTGCTTTCCTCACGTTGGCAGCCATTGCGGCAGTGGCTTTTGTGCTGCTGTGGGTGGCCGTGCCGGAGACCGCCGAGCGTTTGGACCGCTCGGTCGAAAAGCCGATGCCGGGGGCCAGCGCCAG
>CAURWS010000666.1:0-2987 GCA_963528485.1 uncultured Pseudomonas sp.
GGCAGTTCCTGAGTCGTGTGGGCAAGAGCGACGCGGCAAAAGCCGACCGCCTCGGCGCTGGCATTCAGGCCTTCCTCGACAACAAGACGCTCACCGCCGAACAGCAGAACGAGATCCATCGCCTGCTGGGCCTGTATGCACGGGTGAAGTACGGCAGTGCCGCCACCGAAACCCTGCGTGAGCTGGTCGAGATTCCGACCTATCGCAAGGACGGCGTCCCACAGCACGAGAACCCTGAATTCCTCAAGATCGCCGACAAGATCAAAAGCCTCGCGCAGTCCTTCAACCTGAACTTCCGCAACATCGACAACCGCGTCTACGAAGTGTCCCTGGACGGCGCGGGCAAGGAAGTGGTCGGCATTCACGCCCACGCTGATGTGGTGCCGGTGACCCAGGAGAACTGGGTGCTGCAGGACGGTACGAAGCTCGACCCGTTCAAGGTAACGCTGATCGGCGATCGCATGTATGGGCGTGGCACCGAGGATGACAAGAACGGCATCGTCGTGGCGCTCTATGCGATGAAAATCATCAAGGAAGAAAAACTGCCGCTGGCGCGCACCTTCAAGTTGCTGATCGACACCACCGAAGAAACCGCAGGCGACGCGATCCCCTATTACTTCGCGCGCAATCCGACGCCGGACTACAACCTGGCACTGGACGGCAGCTACCCGGTGGTGATCGCCGAAAAAGGTTACGGCACAGTGATGGCGACCTTCCCTCGCCGCGCGGCCGAGGGCAAGGGTGCAGAGGTCACTTCGATGACCGGCGGCATGGCGACCAATCAGATCCCGTCGCGCTCGGTCGCCACCCTCGTTACTGACAAACCCGCCGAGTTGGCTGCGGCGCTGCAAAAGGCAGGCGCCGAGTACGTCAAAAGCCACGGTGGCGACTTCCAGATCGAAGCCAAGGTGGTCGGCAAGGACGTCAACCTAACCGTGACCGGCGTGTCGGCGCACTCCTCCGAGCCGCAATCAGGGGTCAACCCGGTGGCGCGTATGCTCGACTTTATCAATGGTCTCGACGGCAAGGTCGCGCTCAAGCACAACGCGATCACCGATGCGGCACGTTACGCGGCGGACAACTGGGGGCTGGATTACCTAGGCGGTAAACTGGGGGTCGGATTCTCTGATTCCTTCATGGGCCCGCTGACCACCTCATTGACCTACGTCGCGCAGGATGACAAGGCGTTCAAACTCGCCGTGAATCTGCGCGTGCCGAAGGGTAAGTCCCCTGAAGCGCTGAAGTCTGAAATCGCCGGCAAGCTCGACGCCTGGAGCAAGAACACCTACATCGCGCCCGCTTTCGACTATTCCATCGCCGAACCGATGTACCGCAACCCTGAAGGCGAGTGGGTCAAGGCGCTGTTGGCCGTGGCCAGTGAGAACCTGAACATGGAACATAAGTTCGGCACGTCCGCAGGCGCGACGTCGGTGCATGAGCTGCCTAACGGCGTGCAGTTCGGCCTGGCGCGACCGGATGTGAAATACACCGGCCACACCGACAGCGAGTTCAAAACCACCGGGCAATTCCTGCTGGACTTGCAGATCGTCACCGAAATGATGGGACGTATCGGACAGTTGCCCACGCTCTGATCCGCTTCACTGAACCCGCTCTTGCAGCGGGTTCTTTTTTGCCTCACTCACCCGGCAAACCTTGGCTCCACCCGCCCCATCGAAAAGATTGAACCGGCTGCGAAAGCCTTCGCCTAATGATCAGCGTGTGGATATCTCCACAGGCGACGTGCCAATAAAGGCACTTTCAAGAGGTGGTTGACGTGGCTAAAGACGACAAGAAAAGCAAAAGTGACGCTTCGAAATCCAGCAAGGACTTGAAAGACAAGAAGGCCTCCCCGGCCAAGAAGTCGGCAGCGGCGTCGGCCCTTTCAAAGTCTTCCGAGAAGAAAGACAAGAAAAAAGAGGCTGAACACAAGAAGTCTGCAAAAAAAGCGGATAGCAAACCCGAGAAAGCCAAGAAATCGGACAAGGCCGACAAGCCTGCGAAAAAGAAAAAGTAACATCCGCGGTTCAGCTAGGGCGCTACGCCCTAGCCTCCTCACTTGCGCGGCGGCCTTGAATCTCAAGAGGCTGCTGGCGTCGATCCTGTTCACACGCTCAGCCCAATAGCTCGGTAATCCACATCACCTCACGAGCGATGTCTTGCACTTTTTCCTCGGGCATTGGCTGACGGGCACGGGCGAAACTGGCCAGTGTGCGCTGCCTCAGGCGCAGCAGGCGCTGCCATTTGAGCATGAATGCCGGGCTGCGGGTTTGCATCTGCACGGGGCCGAAGTACAGCTGCTCGGGGGTGTAGCGAACCGGGCCGGTGGGCTCGGCGACGATGATCTCGTAATCGAACCGGTTTTCCCGCAGGACTTCTTCACCGGTGATGCGGTAGCCGTTTTCCATCAGCCACTGACGCAGGGGCTGCTCGCCGCCGTTGGGCTGCAGGATCAGTTGCTCATGGCCACTCAGGCGCGCTTGGTCCCGTTCGAAGATGTCGCGAATGGTCTCTCCGCCCATGGCGCACAGGCTGATCGCGGTGATCCCGTCGCCTGGCTCGATGGCCTGCAGGCCGTCGGCGAGACGCACGGTAATCGACTGCTCAAGCCCGTTCTCGCGCACAGTGCGCTTGGCGGCATTGAACGGCGTCAAGGCCACCTCGCCCGCCACTGCGGCCTCGATGAGCCCGCGACGCATCAGCGCCACCGGCAGGTAGCCGTGGTCGGAGCCGATATCGGCCAGCCGCGCACCCGAAGGCACATGGACAATGTCTGTTCGTTCAACTGCTGCCTCTTTTTGTTGCCAATGCCCATCGCGATGGGCTGGATCGGGGCGCGATTCTGGCGAAAGGCCGGGTGGCTGCGCAAGCCGTTGCGGGTTTTGCGAGCAATGACGGCTGCGCGGCGATCCGGCTGATTGCCCAAGCGTTGATGACCGAGAATCCGGGGATCTACCGCACGCTGGACTATCAGCAAAGCCATCGGGCGA
>CAURWS010000667.1:0-2984 GCA_963528485.1 uncultured Pseudomonas sp.
GCATAAAACGTCATGGGGAACGCCAGCAACGCCAGGATCAGCAAGGGCCAGAAGCCGCCGATGCCTGCGTTGATCGGCAGGAACAGAGTGCCTGCGCCGATGGCGGTGCCAAACAGTCCGAGCATCCAGGTGGTGTCCTGGCGCTGCCATTTGGTCATGCTCGTAGTCACGCTCGCGGGCGCGGCGTCGATACGTTGTTCGACGCTGTTGGCCTGATCATTCATCCGGTCGATTTCTCCGTTGCCGGTGATAGCTACAAGGTCAAAAGCGCGTCGAAAAGCTCGGCAGTCAGCGCCCCTGACCGGTTCTCTACAGGGAAAGGGGCGCGATTGTCCGGGATTGGCGAGCAGAATCAAAGGGTTGTCGGAGGGATGGTCATCGTTTCGGACCTTTCCGACGGGTGAGTGCCACAAGATTACGCAGCTCCCGCACCCGTCGTCCGACGTAACGGCATGCTCAACTCCACCCTCAACCCGTCACTGCGGCTGTCGAATTTCAGTGAACAGGCGCAGCGCTGCACGATGGCTTGCACGATCGCCAGCCCCAATCCGGCGCCTGGGCTCTTGCCGTTGCGCCAGAATCGTTGGGTGAGCTTGTCCAGATCAGGCTCGGGAATCCCCGGCCCGTAATCACGTACGCGGAAATGCGCATGGCCGTCGAAGGTTTCCAGACTCAGTTCGACGCGGGCGCCGACGTGAGTGTGGCGAAGTGCGTTGTCCAGCAGATTGCGCAAGGCAGCCACTGCAAGAGCCGCAGGCATTTCAACGGGAGCGGTGGACAGCTGCGAAGGCAGGATCAGCTCGATGCGCTCGTCGTCGCCATGGTTGGCGTCGTGAATGGCCAGCCGCGCGACCTTCTCGGCATCGCACTGCACGCCATCGTCGAACGACAGGCTGCCCTCCACCCGCGCCAGCAACAGCAGCTGCTCGAGGGTGCGATGCATGCGGTCGGCGCCCTCCTCCGCATGGGCCAGCGCTCGGTCGCGCTTGTCGCCCTCGGTCATGCGTGCCACTTGCAGGTGGGTCTTGATGGCGGTCAGCGGGCTGCGCAATTCGTGGGCCGCGTCGCCGGTCAGCCTGCGTTCGCGTTCGAGTGTCTGGGCAATGCGCTGGAACAGCTGGTTCTGGCTTTTCAACAACGGTTGCAGTTCGCTGGGCAGATTGGGCACGTCCAGCGGCTCTACCGAATCGGCGCTGTGCCGGTTCAAGGCGTCACGCATTCGATTCAGAGGCGCCAGGCCGCGACCAATGCCGAACCAGACCAGAATCAGGCTGCCAAACAGCGCCACCAGCACGGGTACGGAAGCGGCCAGCAGCACCGAATGGCCAAGCACGTCCCGCTCGATCTGTCGGTCTGCAGTGCTCACCCGCACATTGCCGTGCATCATGGTGTACACGCGCCAGTGCTCGCCGTTGATCATCTGGTCGACGAACCCGCTGGAGTCGGCCTTCAAGGGCTCGGCGGGCGAGCTTTCGGTGCGCGCCAGCACCTGCCCGCGAAGTGAGCTGAGTTGGCACGCCATGCCGTTGGGAATGCCCAGTTCGCCCGCGCGCAGCGACTTTCCGTCGCCCTCGCTGTTGGGCATCTGCATCTGTTCCAGCAGGCCTGCGACCATGCGCGCCGAGGCTTCCAGACGCTGGTCGAGGGACTGCATCATCTGCGTACGCAGGTCGCGCAGCATCCACGCGGCGGCCAGCACCCAGATGACGATGAACGCCGAGCCCAGAATCAGGGCCAGACGGGTTCT
The DNA here is from genome assembly GCA_963528485.1 of uncultured Pseudomonas sp. Lineage (GTDB taxonomy): Bacteria > Pseudomonadota > Gammaproteobacteria > Pseudomonadales > Pseudomonadaceae > Aquipseudomonas. Next base: position 1,748 of record CAURWS010000667.1, read on the forward strand.
GAGGCTCATCATCCGTGTTGCTCCGCGGCATCACCGGCAGGCCCCAGTCGATACCCCAGGCCGCGCACCGTTTCGATAATGCCGCCGCCAAGTTTGCGTCGCAGGTGATGAATGTGAACGTTGAGGGCGTTGCTTTCGACTTCGTCGCCGAAGCCATAAACGCAGTCCTTGAGTTGCTCGCTGGACAACACCCGACCGCTGTTATTGAGCAGCGCCTGTAGCAACGCCTGTTCGCGCCGCGACAGGTCCACCGGCTGACCGGCCAGACGGGTTTCCCGACTGCTGGGGTCGTAGGTGAGCAGGCCGTGCTCGATCACGTTGACGCTGCGCCCGGCCATGCGCCGCACCAGCGTGTGCAGCCGTGCGCTGAGCTCGCGCAAATCGAAGGGTTTGAGCAGGTAATCATCGGCACCAGCCTGCAGGCCATCGACCCGATCGGTGACAGTGTCGCGGGCCGTGAGGATCAGCACCGGAATATCGTTGCCCTGCTGGCGCAACTGACGCAGCAGTTTGAGGCCGTCCTCATCCGGCAGCCCGAGGTCGAGCACCATGACATCGAAGTGCGCCGCCGACAGCATCGCCCGGGCAGCCGAGGCCGTTGCGACACGGTCCACGGTCAGGCCTTGAGCGTCCAGACCGGCGACGATGCCGCTGGCGATCAGGTCGTCGTCTTCACAAAGCAGTACGTGCATGGCGCGGCCTCGAAAAAAAGGCGATTGAATCAGCGGGAGATTAAGGGCGGATTATGCACACACTCGCAACAGGCCGGTACGTTCAGAGGTCGTCGACAGCTCGTTAATCAGCCCTTAATCACCCCCCGCCACCCTTGCGGCATTGATGATTGGCTGGGGTTGGGCATGCGTAGGGTGTCGGTTTTGCTGCTTCTGTTGTTTCCGCTGCTGGCGCATGCGCTGCAGGGTCGAGACCTGTTCAAGAAGCCTGATTTTCTGCCGGTCGGGCAGGCGTTCATGTTCAGTTCGGAGCGTCTGGAAACTGGCGAAACCCGCCTGTACTGGCAAATCGCAGATGGCTATTACCTGTATCAGAAGCGCCTCAAGTTCGACGGCTTGACCGCCGATCAGCAACCCTCGCTCCCAGCAGGCGAAGACCACAACGACGAGTATTTCGGCCAGCAACAGGTCTATCGCCACGGCCTTGAACTGGTGATTCCGGCGTCCGCCAAAGGTCAGGTCAAGGTCGGCTGGCAAGGCTGTGCCGATGCGGGCCTGTGCTATCC
>CAURWS010000668.1:0-2976 GCA_963528485.1 uncultured Pseudomonas sp.
GTCCAGCAGCAATTGCGCGCGGCTTTTCATGTTTTGCGGCAGGGGCAGGTCTGGCAGTGGTTGATCCAGGTCGAAGCCGTCCAGGTTCTGCCCCAACCGCTCGGCCACGAGCTTCAGCGCGGTGTCGAGGTCCGTCCACTGTTGCAAACGTTCGAAACTGGCCTGCGCCTCGCTCGCCGTGGCGCCGATAATCGGCATCACGCCCGGCATGACCAGGCAATGCTCGGGGTTGCGGCCATGGCCAATGACCTGCTGTTTGAGCTCGCGGTAGAACTGCTGCGCAGTCTCGAGATCCTGCTGGGCGGTGAACACCACTTCCGCGACTCGCGCGGCCAGGCTCATGCCCGGCCCGCTGGAACCGGCCTGAATCAGCACCGGATGGCCCTGAGGACTGCGCGTCAGGTTGAGCGGACCGTCGATGCTGAAGTGCGGCCCCTTGTGCTCCAGCGGGTGCATCTTGCCGGCGTCCAGATACACACCGGCTTGGGCATCGCGTACATAAGCGTCATCCTCGAAGCTGTCCCACAGCCCGCGCACCACATCGACGAACTCTTCGGCCACCTCATAGCGCAGGTCGTGATTGGGGTGGCTGGCGCGGGAGAAGTTCGCGGCGCTGTCGTACCCGGTGGTCACCACGTTCCACGCTGCGCGACCCTCGGAAAGATGGTCGAGAGTGCCGAACTGGCGCGCCACGGTGTAAGGCTCGCCGTAGGTGGTCGAAGCCGTGGCCGCCAGGCCGATGCGCTCGGTAATCGACGCCAGCGCCCCCAGCAGGGTCAGCGGCTCGAAACGCACGATCATCGACGGGTGTTCCTGGGCGCTGGTGACCAGCTTGTCGCCAAAGAACACCATGTCCAGACAGGCGCGCTCCGCGGCGAGGGTCAGTTGCTTGATGAGCTTGAAGTTCTCGCTGCCGCTCTGCGCGCCAGGGTAGCGCCAGCCATTGGCGTGATGACCGGCAGCCTGAATGAACAGGCCCAGGCGCATGTGATGGAGGGTCTGGGTCATGGGGTCTCGAGGTTTCGTTGCCCAACGCTGAAGGCCGATCATCACGGCCTAACGTTAGATCAAATAGTTATTAACAATTAACATAAAGCAACAATGTGATAATAAATAAAAACACAGTTGATCGTCCAGCTGAGAGCCTGAGGACTGGTCGAGATGAACGGTTCATGGAAGGAACGCCTGCCATGATCGACGGCCTGAATGACATCGATGCCCCGGCGCAGGGGGTTGATGTCGCCTGAGGCGTCGATCGGTCGCTGCACAAGGACTCGACCATTCATCGCCCATCGCGCATTTTTACCGACTTTTCCGACTCTGCCACGCATCAGAACCTTACAGCGAGCGGATAACGCGCGGCGTCATCCCACTCTGTTCATTCTGACCAAGAGGCATCACCCCATGAATAAGAAAGTGAGTTGTGCATTGGCCATCGCTGGCCTGACCTGTCTGCTCTCCGGCCCCGCCATGGCGGCCACTGCCACGACCCCGAGCAGCCCCTCGAACGGCAGCACCATGAGCGGCCCGTCGTCATCCGGGACCAGCTCGTCCGACTCCAAGGATTCGTCGCGACCCAAAGGCACCAACGGCGCCGCCACCAACGGCACTGCCCTTCCCGGCTCGGGCGGCGAAGCAGGCAGCGGCGGCAATTCGGGCTTCGGCAACGACACCTCGTCAGGTGCAGGCTCAAGCGACAGCAAAAGCACGGGCACCAAATAGCCTGTTGCTCTTGCCTTGGGCATGAGCCTGACGCTTTTCGAGCGCGCACAAAAAAGGCCAGCTTTTCAGCTGGCCTTTTCAGTGTTTCGTTTGGCTCCACGACCTGGACTCGAACCAGGGACCCAGTGATTAACAGTCACTTGCTCTACCAACTGAGCTATCGCGGAATGCGAGCTATCTTACTGATTGAAAAAGAGAAGTCAAGCAATCGGTGAAAAAAATTAAGCGGCAGAGTTCATGGCAGCCCTTGCGACATACAGACCCCTTCACCATCCTCGCTCAATCCCAGTGCGCGCATCTCGTCTTCCCGAAACCGGGCGTCCGCTTGCAGAAAGAACTCATCCAGTTGCGGCGGCGCAACGGACGAGCCAGACAACATGCAATGGACCTGACCGCGATGATGAATCTGGTGCTCGAACAGATGCAGCAACAGGCGATCTATCCTTTCTCTTACCTCGCCCTCGGCGCGCCTGAGCGTGACCTTTCGCAGGAGATCCGTGTCACTGAGCGCTCTGCAAAAATCCGCCAATTGCAGGTCCAGCCGTGCCTGGCGTTGCTGCAGCGTCTCGAACTCCAGATCCGGCGGCACGTTGATGTCTTGCCCAGGCAGGTCACCCTGTAATGCAGCGAGGTAATACAGATCGACGTCGAGAATGTGACACAACGTGTGGCGGATTGAGGGGAAGAATCCACTGCGCGGCGCTGCATATTCTTCGCGGCTCAATATTTTGCAGGCGTTGTGCAGACGATGATTGGCCCACTGATTGTTGAGGGCCTGCATGAGAAAGTAATTCATGACGAGCGTCCAGATCGTTCGTTGAAGGCCATAGTCAGCCTGCAACGCCTCGACGTCAAACACGCCCGCGCAGCGAAAAATGCCCCGCGTGGAGGTGACCACGCGGGGCATTTGGTTTAGCGACTCACGGCGTCTTAACGACGATCCAGCCACACAGTCTGCGCGTTGCAGAACTCACGGATGCCGAAATGCGACAGCTCGCGGCCGAAACCGCTCTTCTTCACGCCACCAATCGGCACGCGGGCATCGGAGGCGGTGTAGCCGTTGATGAATACGCCACCGGTTTCCAGACGCGAAGCGATGTCGCGGGCCTTGGCCACGTCGGCAGTCCAGACGCTGCCGGCCAGGCCGAATTCGCTGTCGTTGGCCAGCTCCACGGCGTGCTCGGCGTCACGGGCGACGATGATGGAGGCCACTGGGCCGAACAACTCTTCCTTGAAGGAGGTCATGCCCGGACG
>CAURWS010000669.1:0-2974 GCA_963528485.1 uncultured Pseudomonas sp.
GCGAGAGCGCCGGGACAGGGACGTCCGTTTCGGCGCGTGCCCACGGAGCGGGGCCTGCGCGAGGGAACCCTGACGAAGTCAGGGCCTAGCCAGGAGCAAAACGCCCTTGCTTACTTGGGGCTTTTCCAAGTAAGTCGCCGAAGGCGAAACAGGTCTGGCGTTAGCCAGAACAACCAGTGCCCTCAAAACCGCGACCGCCGGCAAGCCGTATTGCTACAGGGGCTGGAGCCGATCAAAGCTGATCGGCAGAAAACCCTTCAGCCATCGCCACGATCACCTTGCGCTTGCCCTCGAACGGCGCGCGGGCGTGGGCGGCGAGCATGTTGTCGAGCATCAGGACATCGCCCTCCTGCCAGGGAAAACTGATCATGCACTGATCGAGCACCGCGCGGATTTCAGTCAACACCTCGTCCTCGATGGGCGAACCATCACCGTAGTAAACGTTGCGCGGCAGATCCTCCTCCTCAACGATATCCAGCAGGCTCTCGCGCACTTCCGGCTGCAGGTTGGAGATGTGGAACAGATGGGCCTGATTGAACCAGACCATCTCCCCCGTGCGAGGATGCCGCGCCACCGCCTGGCAGGTCTGCCGGGTGCGCAGCTCGCCGTCGTCCTTCCACTCGCAGACGATTCCGTGGGCCTTGCAGTAAGCCTCGGCGACTGCCCGGTCATCGGTGTTGAACACCTGTTCCCACGCCACGTCCAGACCATTGCCGAAGTTGCGCACGTACATCAGCCCCTTGCTGACGAAGCGCTCACGAATGTACGCGGGCATGCGCCGGTAAACCTCGCGACTGTCGGCAATCGGTGTCTGACCACCGGACTGCGCGGCGATCATGCTGTAGAACCAGATTTTCATGGGCCAGTCGCGGGAGTACGCCTGCTCGTTGTGCAGCGGAATGCTCTGATGCGCGGGGTATTCAGTGGAGGTGTACACCCCCTGAGTGACATTGCTGCGCGGCGTGGAGCCAAACTCGTAATTGAGCAGCGGGTGGCCGAAGCGGCCCGCAAATTGGCGAAAGGCTTCGGCGCCATCCAGGGTAAAGCCCCGGAACAGAATCCCGCCATCGCGCAGCAGGTGCTCGTCCACCAGTGCGCTGAGTTCATCGAACACCGCAAGCAGTGAGGTATCCGGATCGCTCGCCTGGACCAGCAGCGGCAAACGGCCACCCGCCGGCACGTGCGGATCGCACAGCAAAGGACGCACGACAAAGCCTGTGGCAACACTCATGGGGGATCTCCTGTAAACGGTGGACGGCACAGACAGGATCAGCCTGCCAGTGCAGCAGCCTGAACATGCCGACGATATGGCCCTTCAAGGTTGTCCCTGATCAGCCGCAACACACGGGCCTCGTGCTCGTGAATGAAAAAATGCCCACCGGTCATCATGTCCACCGAGAAACTGCCGCTGGTTTCCTTGCTCCAGCCGATCAGTTGTTCGGTTGTGGCGCGGTCTTCCTTGCCACCGAGCACATGCACCGGGCATTTCAACAGCGGGCGTTGCGTGGGACGAAAGCGTCCACACATCATGAAGTCGGCACGCAACACCGGCAGCGTCAGGCTCATCAGCTCCTGGTTGGCGAGCACTTCCTCGCTGGTGCCTTGAAACGTGCGCAACTGATCGATCAGCTCCTGATCGGTCTTGGGCTGGGCGAAGTCGCGGTCGTAATCACTGCGTTCGGTGGGCGCCGCAGTGCCCGAGGCAAACAGGGCCAGCGGTTCGGCATAGCCGAGGTCACGGAAGGCGTAGGCCATTTCGCAGGCCAGTAACGCGCCCAGGCTATGACCGAACAGCGCGTAGGGGCCGGTCACTGCCGTGCGGCACTCCCCTGCCAACTGGCGGGCCAGGGCGGGCATGTCGGTCTGCAGGGGTTCGTCATAACGGGCACCGCGGCCCGGCAACTCCACCGGTTGCAGCTTCAGCCAGGACGGCAGGTTGCGTCGCCAGCGGCTGTAGACCATCGCGCTGGCCCCCGAATATGGCAGGCACAACAGTGTCAACGTGTTCACCGCACTTAGCTCCATCAGTCATGGGTGGGATCGGTCATGTCTAGAGGGAACGGACCAGCCCGGCGGGAAATTAGGGATCGCGCACGAAGGGCGATAAATTTTCCGCGCCATCGCTCGTTCCCTGTTCAGAACCCTTCCCCTGCACCCGAACCCGAACAAGAGGCAACGCCGTGGACCTGCAGACCATCCTCACCAAGCTGTTCGCCAATGCAGGCAGCGTCGGCATCGAAGGCATCTTTCAATTCGTGTTCGCCCCCGGGCAGGCTTTCTGGTCCGAGGTCAAGGCCGTCAGCCACACCCAACCCGGGCGCCACGCCAGCCCCGATGTCACCATCGAAGTGGCCGAGCGCGACTTTCTCGGCATCATGGGCGGCATGGCCAATGTCGAGGAACTGTTCGCCAGCGGCCGCTTGAAGATCGGCGGCAACATGGGCCTGGCGACGATGCTGCCGCAGATCATCGATGCCGCGCGGGGTGCAGGCCCGAAAACCGGGAAGGTCGACAAGGACAAGCGTTACCCGACACCGCCCCGCTTCAGCGAACGCGTCTCAGCCAGCCTGCCAGTGCAGCGCAGCATCGAGCGCCGGCCGCGCAGCGAGGTCTCGATCGCCGAATTCCGCAGCCGTTACCTGCCTCACGGGATTCCCCTGGTGATCAGCGACGCCCTGCAGGACTGGCCGCTGTTCCAGCTCAGCCGCGAAGAGTCGCTGGTGCACTTCGCCGAACTGCAAGGCATCACCCGCCACGGCGACTACGTGAAGAAGACCTTCTCCTCGGACCGCGATTTTCGTTCGACCTCCATGGCCGACTTCATCGCCTCCCTGGACCAACCGGCACAAAAGCGCGCAGACGGCGCGCCACCCGCGTACATGGGCAACAACATCCTGCCCGCGCAACTGATGAAGCAGATCAAGTACCCGCCCTACTTCGATCAGGCCCTGTTCATCCCCCCACGTATCTGGAT
>CAURWS010000670.1:0-2972 GCA_963528485.1 uncultured Pseudomonas sp.
TCCCAGACCCGGCGCCTGCAACGCAGCCGGGTTCAGCAGTGGTGAGCCCCCTTCGCGCCCAAGACGGCCTTCGTAACGCCAGAACACACCCGCCAGAATCGGCACTGCGATCAGCGACACCCAGGCCCACCACGGCCAACCCGCTTCTCGCCCCTCGATCAGCGGTACGATCAGCGCTCCCAAGGTAAGCACCGACAGCGCCACGCCGCCCAGATCCAGCTTGCTGGCGGTGCGCGCACGGGTTTCCTTGAGCACGGGAATGCCGAACAGTACCACCAGCAACGCTACTGGCAGATTGACCAGAAAGATCACCCGCCAGCCCAGGCCGAGTACATCCAGCGAAATCAGGATGCCGCCCAAGGCCTGGCCGATGACCGATGCAAGGCCGAACACCGCGCCATACAGGCTCAGCGCCAAGGGTTTTTCCGATTCTGGAAAGATCGCCTGCACCGACGCCAGAGCCTGCGGCGCCATCACCGCGGCGGTCACGCCCTGCAAGGCCCGCCCGGCCACCAGCGCCCAGGGCGACCACGCCAAACCACACAGCAAAGATGCAGCGGCAAAACCGATCAGGCCGAGGAAAAACATACGGCCGCGCCCATAGATATCGCCCAGCCGCCCGCCGGTGATCAGCGTCACCGCGTACAACCCGGCGTAGGTGGAAATGACCAGTTGCTCGGCAGAGGCCGAGGCACCGAGGTCTTGCCTGATCGACGGCAGCCCCACATTGATGATGAAAAAATCCAGCGGTGGCAGAAACGCGCCCACCAGCAGAATCACGAACATTGCCCAGCGACGTCGGTCAGGCGGGGAAACCTCTTCCCGGGACATGCAAAACCTCCATACGCGACGCACGCGTCGCGATCGAATGAAAGGGGGGAATCAAATCGAAAGAGCGCATCGCGAAACGAGACGCGCTCTGAAAATCAGGAAGGGTGACGGCTTCAAACGCGCTCGAATTTTTCCGAACCGGCGACCGGCGTCCAGTTCAGCAGCGGCGTCAGGAAGTGCAGTTCGAAGCGACGCGAGGTGAATCGCCACTCCCCTTGCCGACGTTCGAAGCGGTCGTGATAGAGGCCACTGACCTGCACGGGGCCCTGCTCGACGTCATGGAACAGACAGTCCGCAGCCACGGTTGCCGAGGCCGTATCGCCATCGATCCGGATCATCGGGTTGGACATCCAGTGGTGCATGTGCGGCATGCGCCGCCAGTTCCGCTGGGCCATGGCCAGTATCTCTTCAGGATTTGCTGCGGCGCCAAAGCCAGGCAGGTCGAGCACGGCGTCGTCGTGCCAAAGGCTGCGCAGCAGTTCCGGGTCCATCAGATCGAAGGCATTGGCGTAGCCAGAAATCAGCGACTCGATGGCCGCGCGACTTTCCAGTGCGTCGAGACGCGCAGAGAGGGTTTCAAAGGTCATGGTTGTTTCCTGATGCAGTGAAAGAATCAGAGGCAGCGGCGTGCTTTTGCAGGCGGGCGAACACAGACCAGTCCCGCTCGCCCAGGCCTTGGCCCACCGCGTGGGACATGGCGGCGCGTACGACGCTGGCGGCGGACAACTGCAGCCCTTTGTCGCAGGCGGCGTCGAGGGCGAGGTCGACATCCTTCAGGCCCAATGACAGCTTGAAACCCGGCTCGTGAATGCCGTGGGCGATGTACAGGCCGTAGCGCTGGTAGCTCGGGCAGGCAAACAGGGTCTGGGTGAGGATTTCGGTGAAATCCGCAGGGCGCATGCCATAGGCCTCCGCCAGCCGGTTGGCCTCACCCAGCGATGCGATGGCCTGGGTGATCATCATGTTCCCGGCGATTTTGGTGATGCAGGCCTGGACGGGCCGTTCGCCCAGACGCCAGGTCTTTTTCCCGAGCACCTCGAACAGCGGCTGAATCGCCTCCACCGCCCAGGCAGGCCCTGCCGCCAGGATGTTTGCCTCACCTCTGGCCACGACTGCCGGCACGCCGAACACCGGCGCAGCCACCAGGGCGATACCGGCGTGATCGTGCAGTGTCTGCAACTGCTCGATCATGGCCGGTGAAAGCGTCGACATCACAATATGAATGCAGCGCTCAGCGGCACCCGCCAAGGTATTGGACGATAGCAGTACCTGCTGCACGGCGCGGTCGTCGGCGAGCATGCTGATGACCACCTCTTGCTCGAACGCTGCTGCCGGGTCATCGAGGGCGATCACGCCGTCGATGTCTGCCAACGCCTGAGGGTTTCGGTTCCACGCGCTCACGCGATGACCGGCGCCGATCAGCCGCAGGATCATTGCCTGTCCCATGCTGCCCACGCCTATAAATCCGATATTCATCAAGGCCTCCCAAGTGCTGTGACTGCTGACGAGACCATTGTCCGGATGCCAGGCTTGCGACGGGACTGCCATTGCTGCATCTTCGCCGTTCACTTTTGTACGAGGTACGCCATGGAATGGAATGACCTGCGCGTCTTTCTGGCCATCGCCCGAGGCGGCTCCCTGGGCGCGGCCGCGAAACTGCTGGGCGTCAGCCATCCCACCGTCGGGCGGCGCCTGCACGTGCTCGAACAGGCCAGCGGCGAGGTGTTCTTTCGCCGCACGGCCACGGGGCTGGTGCTGACCGACAGCGGTGAGCGCATCTTCGAACTGGCCGAAAACATGGAGCGCAGCGCCCTGACCATCGAGCGGCGCATTGCCGGCGAGAGCGACCAGTCTGAAGGCCTGTTGCGGATCTCATCGGCAGACTGGTTTGCCTGTTACGTGCTGGGGCCGATTCTGAGTGAACTGCTGGAGCGCCATCCGCTGATCGTGCCGGAAGTGATTGCCGGGCACCGGCTGTTCGACCTGACCCGCCGCGAGGCCGACATTGCCTTTCGCATCGTGCCGTTCACCGAACCCGACATCGTTCAGCGACGCCTCACCACCCTGCCCTACGGCCTGTACGGCAGCGCGCAGAAACCCTTCAATCCGGGCAGCGGCGGCGAAGGGATTGGCCTGATCAC
>CAURWS010000671.1:0-2972 GCA_963528485.1 uncultured Pseudomonas sp.
TCCGCTGAAGTGGGCGTCGGCATCCTCAAGGCCCTGGCCGAACTGGCCCCTGCCACTTCGCTGTCGAAACTCGCCGAACACGTGGCGATGCCCGCGAGCAAGGTCCACCGCTACCTGCAGGCGCTGGTGGACAGCGGCTTTGCCGAGCAGGACCCAGTCACCAACCATTACCGCCTCGGGCGCTCGGCCTTGCAGGTCGGCCTCGCGGCGTTGAGTCAGCTGGATGTGCTGAAAACCAGCGCACCGGAGCTGATCGCCCTGCGCGACGAACTCAACGAAACCTGCTTCCTCGCGGTGTGGGGCAATAAGGGGCCAACCGTGGTCTACGTCGAGCAATCGCTGGGCGCGGTGACGCTGGTGACGCAGATAGGCTCGGTACTGCCGCTGCTCAGCTCGTCCACGGGGCTGGTCTTCGACACCTTCCTGTCCAACGCCGAAACCGCCGGGTTGCGCGAAGCGGAATCCGTGAACCTGAACGCGAAACAGCTCAAGGAAATCGATCGGCACATCAAGGAAATCCGCAGCACCGGCGTGCACCAGATTCATGGGCTGCTGATGGCGGGGGTCAATGCCGTGTCCTCCCCGGTCTTCGCCATGGGCAACAAGCTGGTGGGTGTGGTGACGGTCGTCGGATCGGCCTCGGTGTTCACCGATCAACGCCAGGCACAGGCGGCGCAGAAGCTGTTGCAAACCGCCCAGGCGATCAGTGCGCGGATGGGTGGGCAGATGCCGCCAGCTTGATGCTTCATGGCGAACACGCTGTGGGAGCGAGCAGGCTCACTCCCACAGATACAACAGATTCAACCCGCCGCATCAGCCAGCAGATATCAATCCGCCGTCAACACCCCACGGCGCAGCTGATCACGCTCGATCGACTCAAACAGCGCCTTGAAGTTGCCCTCGCCAAAGCCGTCATCACCCTTGCGCTGAATGAACTCGAAGAACACCGGCCCCATCAGGGTTTCCGAGAAAATCTGCAGCAGCAGACGCCTGTTGCCCCCTTCCGAAGTGCCGTCCAGCAGAATGCCGCGCGCTTTGAGTTCAGCCTCAGGCTCGCCGTGGTTCGGCAAACGGCCTTCGAGCATCTCGTAATAGGTGTCCGGCGGCGCCGTCATGAAGCGCATGCCCAGCGCCTTGAGCTGATCCCAGGTTTTGATCAGGTCTTCGGTGAAGAACGCCACGTGCTGGATGCCTTCACCGTTGAACTGCATCAGAAACTCTTCGATTTGCCCGGCGCCCTTGGACGACTCTTCGTTCAGCGGGATGCGAATCATCCCGTCCGGCGCGGTCATGGCCTTGGAGGTCAGACCAGTGTATTCGCCCTTGATGTCGAAGTAGCGAATTTCGCGGAAGTTGAATAGCTTTTCATAGAAGTTCGCCCAATACGCCATTCGCCCGCGATAGACGTTGTGGGTCAGGTGATCGATGAACTGCAGCCCCGCGCCTTGGGGGTGACGGTCGACCCCTTCGATGAATACGAAGTCGATGTCATAGATCGAAGTGCCTTCGCCAAAGCGGTCGATCAGGTACAGCGGCGCGCCGCCAATGCCCTTGATCGCCGGCAAACGCAGCTCCATAGGGCCGGTGCCGATTTCGATCGGTTGAGCGCCCAGTTCCAGCGCGCGTTTGTAGGCCTGTTGCGAATCCTTGACCCGGAAAGCCATCCCGCACACTGAAGGACCGTGCTCGGCAGCAAAGTAGGACGCTTCGCTGTGGGGTTCGTTGTTAAGGATGATGTTGATCGCGCCCTGGCGGTACAGCGCCACGTTTTTGGAACGGTGGTTGGCGACCTTGGTGAAGCCCATCATCTGGAACACCGGCTCCAGGGTGTTGGGGGTCGGCGAGGCGAATTCGATGAATTCGAAGCCCATCAGGCCCATCGGGTTTTCGTAGAGATCAGTCACGGTCTTGCTCCTGCTAAAAAGTGAAATGCACGGCGGCGAAGGTCACTGTTCAGCAGGTGGCGCGCAGGAGATACCCCGCACGCTGCGGGCGAGGAAGTCGCCGAAGATCAATTGCAAACCGAAGATTTTCATGGAGGAAAGGTTACTCCGGCTTATCGGATTGCGCATCGGGGTGCGCGGATTTGAAGGCCGGGTGCTGCAACGCCAACGCCTCGACCCGCGTGATTCGCGTAAAGGCGCTCAGATCGGCGTTGAAGCGACGGGCGGCATACAGCTGCGGCAACAGATAGACATCCGCAAGGCCCACTTCGCCAAAACAGAAGCCTTCATTGCCGATCAGGGCTTCAACGGCTGTGAAACCTTCACTGATCCAGTGACCGATCCACGCCGTCACATCGCCTTCATCGTGCCCCAGCCCGCGCAGGCGATTGAGCACGGCGACGTTGTGCAGAGGGTGGATATCACAACCGATCAACGCAGCGATTTCGCGATGTTTCGCGCGCTGGATGAGGTCGGCAGGAAGAAGTGAAGGCTGGGGGAATCGCTCTTCGAGGTATTCGATGATGGCCATCGACTGAATGACCACCTCGCCCTCTTCCAGGCGAAGTGCGGGCACGCGGCCCTGCGGATTGATGGCCAGATAGTCAGGCTTGCGATGCTCGCCGCCGTCGCGGATCAGGTTGACGGGGATGGCGTTGACTTCCAGTCCTTTCAACGCCAGGGCAATGCGGACCCTATAACTGGAGGTTGAACGGTAGTAGGTGTACAGATCCACGTGCAGGCCCTGTTTTTGTTATTTTCGTAAACGACTTACGCAATGCGTAAGTTGCGACAGAAGCCTGCGACTGTCAAGATCAGGCCCACCCCTCCAAGCGCAACGTCGCCCTTACCAGGCGCTGCTCCTCGTTCTCGATCTCCCGCAGGTTCTCGCAAATGCTCTGGATATGCGCCACTGCGGCCTTGCGCGCTTGCTCGGGCAGCCTTCCCGTCACGGCGTTGTAAAGCCTGGCGTGATGGCGGTCGATCTGGCGTTTCTGCACGTCGCGGTGATACAGGTTGTTGACCGAG
>CAURWS010000672.1:0-2969 GCA_963528485.1 uncultured Pseudomonas sp.
CCCGGCGGCCGCGGGCGCGGGCGATGGCGGGGGTCAGGGCCAAAACGGTCAGTTCCCGACCCGAGCGATGGAACCGCTCGGCCAGGCTGTGCAGGTACTGCGCCATCTGCTCAAGCTCGCGGCTGATGGCAGAACCCTGCTGCGCCTGACCCGCGCTCTCGTCGCACAATTGCGCGATACGGTTGATCTGCTGGTTGATGCTTTCGGCCACGTGGGTCTGTTGTTCTGACGCCGAGGCCATCTGCTGACTCATGCCAGTGATGCGCGTCACGGCTTCGCTGATACCACTCAGGGCCTGCTGCACGGCTTCGACGCTGGCCACGCTTTCCTGAGACATCGACTGACCGCGGGTTGCCGTGGCCACGGCGCGATTGGCACCTTCGCGCAGGTCGCCGATGATGCTCTGGATCTGCTCGGTGGAGGTCTGGGTGCGCGAGGCGAGCGAGCGCACTTCATCGGCCACAACGGCAAATCCTCGACCTTGTTCGCCGGCCCGGGCCGCTTCGATGGCGGCGTTGAGGGCCAGCAAGTTGGTCTGCTGAGCGATGGAGTTAATGACATCGACGACGCTGCCGATCGATTGCGTCGCCCCCGCCAGCTCGCTCACGGCCTCGCCGATTTCGCTCACCGAATTGGCCATGTGCCGGATCGCCAACAGGCTGTCGTCGGCCAGACCGCGCCCTCGCTGGGCCAGGGTGTCGGCCTCCTGGGCGGCGTGGGCGGTGCTTTGTACGTTGTGGGTGACTTCCTGAATGGTCGCGGCCATCTGGTTGATGGCGGTGGCCGACTGATCGGTTTCGTTGCGCTGCTGGTCCAGCGCTTCGGCCTGCAACAACGACAGACTGGCGGACTGTCCGGCGCGCTGCTTCACGCCTTCCCCGGCATCCACCAGGCGGGTCAGGGCGGTCTGCAGGCGCGCTTCTTCGCTGAGTAGTGCCAGGTCCAGCCGTGCCTGCGGGCCGTGATTGTCGCTGTAGGTCAGGGCAATCAACGGATCGGTGAAGGCTTTGGGGTGCTCGTCGAGCAGCGCCTTGAGGGCCTGGTTCTGCCGCCACTCCAGCACCGCACCGAGTGCGATCAGGGTCAGCAGCATCACCGCCAGCCCAGCGTGATCGGCCAGCACGTAGTTGCAGATGCCCAGCACCACGGCCGCGATCAGCAACGGCAACTGCCGTGTGAGGTGATATCGCAGGGTGCTGAAGACCGAGACCGCCGACTTGCCAACCCGCAACCGCGCATACAGCGCTTCAGCCCGGCGCACCTGATCGCGGGAGGGCAGGGAGCGCACCGATTCGAATCCGGCGACCTTGCCCTGCTCGTAGATCGGTGTGACGTAGGCGCTGACCCAATAGAAATCGCCGTTCTTGCTGCGGTTCTTGACCACGCCCATCCACGGCTTGCCCTGCTTGATGGTCTCCCACATGTGGGCGAACACCGAAGGCGGCATGTCGGGGTGGCGGACGAGGTTGTGCGGCTGGCCGATCAGCTCCTCGCGGGTAAAACCGCTCAGGGCGACAAAGGCGTCATTGCAGTAAGTGATGTGACTGCTGAGGTCGGTGGTGGAGATCAAGCGCTCGGTGGCTGCGAAAGTACGTTCCTGCTGTGTTACCGGCATATTCAAACGCATAAGACCGATTCATCCCTGACAGTGCTGAAGTGTTTGGAGTAGGTGTAGCATAACATTTCAGGGGACTACGGCTGTGTGTCGCGCAATGGGAAGAACGTCTCAGGATCAGGGGCGCGAGTGCCAAATCGCAGGCAGAAAAAAGCCCGCTGGGGAAGACGGGCTTAAAGAGGATCAAAAGGAGTAGGTACAGACTGCACCTTGAGACGTGAAAGGTTTGTGAAATCAGTTTATAACTGATTCTCATTTGGGAGTTTACGACGAACGGTCATCACCCATTCCATCACGCTGATTTTCAAGGGGTTCTGTGCGCCGGGTTCTGCCAGAACGCCGGGTCGGCGCTCTTGAGTCGCTCCACTGCATTGTTGATGTGGGCGAGGGCGGCGTGGCGGGCGGCGTCGGGGTCGCTGGCGGCGATGGCGTTGTAGATCGCGAAATGTTCGACGCGCACAGTGCGGGCCATTTCCTGGCGGCGTTCTTCGTTGGAGCGGGTAATGCGGATCGCTTCCTTGACGAACTGGGCGATGAATTCGTGCAGCGACGGGTACAGCACATTGCCCGTGGCATGGGAAATGGACAGGTGAAACGCCAGGTCTTCCTCGACGCCGTCCAGGCCCTCCTGCTCGGCGTGGTCGATGGCGTGGAGGGCGCGTTCGATGCTCTGCAATTGTTGCGGGGTGTGCCGCTGGGCCGCCAGCGCTGCGGCTTCACCTTCGATGCCTCGACGCAGCTCGGTGACCCGCAGCACGGCGTCGATGGAGCCGCCCACGTCCATTTCAATGGTGAATGCCTTGATGTGCGCGCCTTCGCTGACCACCGTGCCGCTGCCCTGACGCACTTCCACCAGCCCCGCAGACTTGAGCCGCGAAATGGCCTCGCGCACCACCGTGCGGCTGACGCCATAGCGCTCGCACAGCACAGGCTCGGTCGGTAAACGCGAACCGGGCAGGGCTTCGCCACTGGCGATGTGGGCTTTCAACGCGGCCGTGACCTGATCGGCCAGCGTGCCTTTGGAGGCGTCTTTCAGGCTTGTCGAAGCTTTTGGCAGCGAGGAGGGGACGGAGGCAGGCATAGAAATCTCGTGTTTCAAATCAGCAAACGTTACTGCATTTCGCGTCAGGCGTCCTCTCTCAAACCGAGCGTGAATTCGTATGACGTATTATGTTACTTGTTATGTCGTGCACCGTACTACCCCCGACAAAATCGCCCACTACAAAAACAAAGGGATGGGAAACAGATGAGTGAATCACTGATTCAAGACGTGATCGGCAACCCTGTCGACGTGTCCGAAGACGCGGCTTACCGCAAGGCCGCGTGGCGAATCTTGCCGCTGTTGCTGCTGTTC
>CAURWS010000673.1:0-2960 GCA_963528485.1 uncultured Pseudomonas sp.
CCGCGTTGAGCGTTCATCGTCATCCCTGCCTGTTACGAATGGCGGCGACCACATGGAAGGTCTGCTCACGAGTGCGATCCGCCGGGTCGAACAGGGTCAGGCTAAAGCGTACGCTGCGGATCAGCGCAGGGTCTGGCTGCGAGGTATAGCGCGCCACGCCGGAGGCCCTCGCGGAGCTGGCCACGCCGAACAGCACGCTAAAGGCGCGGACGTTGCTGAGCAGAGGCTGGCCGTCGAGGGTCAGCTCTCCACGACGAGGATTGAAGCGATAAACATGTTGCTGGACTGTCAGCGCGAATTCTCCCGGCGTGAGCGCGGGCGCCCTCCCTCTGGACCATGCGGTCGACGTTGAAACGCAATCGGTGTGCACCACCCAGTCGTGCCAGGCGGTGTTTGAGTCTGGCGCCGCCGAAATCAGGGTCAGGGATTGCTGCTGCGCGTTCCATTGCACCGGCTGGCGGCGCGCGCTGGAAAATCGTCCCCCCAGGCTTTCATCACGAATGTTTTCCAGGCACCCAGACATCCCTGCCAGGCGCACTTCCTGGGTCATCTTGGCGAGCACAAAACGCGCATCTTCCTGTAACGCTGCCGACGATGCCTGGCTCAAGTAGGTGCTTTTCGAACTGATGAACAGCTGTGTCAGGCCCAGTGAGATCATCAGACCGAGCAGCAAGGCCAGCATGACCTCCACCAGACCGAAGCCACTCATGCTGCGCTTCATGGCCGAGCACTCTGTGTCGGCCCGATCAGGCTGCTCACAGTGAGTGTCTGTCGCTGCTGCCTACCTCCGCCCTCAGCCCGTGCGTCATTCCAGTCCAGATTGACCATGACATGAGCCCCAGCCACCTTGATCGAGGCTTGAACATCGTCGCCCAGCATTCGTCTCAACTGCTCAGCGAAATCGAACAGGTCCTGATCCCGCGGATTGCCGAAATTCCCGGAACTCGGTGCCTGGCTCAACGACGCCAGCGCGTAATTCGCACCGGGATTAGCCCGCACCCGCTCCAACAGGTCATGGGCGATGAAGCCCGCTTGACTGCTGCGCAGTGCGCTGTCGGTGTGCTTCAGCGCATTGAGCTGCAGCATCGAAGCGCCCAGCAGGCCGATGGCCAGTACCAGCAAAGCGACCAAAACTTCGATCAGCGTGACACCTGCCTGCCCTTCCATTGCTGCCATCACACACCTCCCGCGAGCTCCATGCATAACACAGTGAAGTCGATGTTCTGCAGGCTGCCAGAGCGTTGTGTAACCGCAGCTTGCCGACACATCGACTGACAATCGCCAGCCTTGCCAGCGTCGCAGGATGAGCGTTTGCTAACGTCCGGCGATCAGGGAGGAAGGGACATGCAGCAGAAAGGACTGACCTTGATAGAGCTGTTGGCCGGGCTGGTGGTGATCGGCATCGTCGTCGCGATGGCCACTCCAGCGTTCGGCGCGCTCATGGCATCGCAACGGCGGCAGGACACTGCGCAGCAACTGGCGAGTAGTCTGCGTTTGGCCCGTGTGGAGGCGATCCAGCGCGGCCAGCCGGTGATTGTGCAGGCTGCGAACGACAACTGGAGTGAGGGCTGGAAGGTCTTCGTCGACACCGATCGCAATCAATTTCAGGACGAGGAAGACACTGTTCTCGCCGAACGCGCAGGGCATCAAAACGTGAGGGTGGTGGGCAACGGAAGAGTCACAGCCCGGGTCGGCTTCGATAGCACCGGCAGGCTGCTGAACAACGCCAACGGCACGCTGGCGGTATGCCTCAAGGATTCACCCGCCAGTCACTATCAGATCGCGATAGCCGTCACCGGGCGGGTGAGCCTGCGCAGTGAAGGGTTCAGCAGCGAGCCCTGTGCATGAGCGCATTACTGAACCTGTTTGACCCGCAGTTCTTTAGGCATCGAGAAGGTGATGTTCTCTTCACGACCGGCCAGCTCGTCAGCGCCGGTTGCGCCCCAGGCCTGAAGCTGCTGGATCACACCACGCACCAGCACTTCGGGTGCCGAAGCCCCTGCGGTGATGCCGATACGCTCGACGCCATTGAACCAGCTACGCTGCATGTCTTCGGCGCCGTCGATCAGGTAAGCCGGGGTCGCCATGCGCTCGGCCAGCTCACGCAAACGATTAGAGTTGGAGCTGTTCGGGCTGCCGACCACCAGCACCACGTCGCACTCATCGGCCAGCTGTTTGACGGCGTCCTGACGGTTTTGCGTGGCGTAGCAGATGTCGTCCTTGCGCGGGCCACCAATGGCCGGGAAGCGCGTACGCAGGGCATCGATCACGCGGCTGGTGTCGTCCATCGACAGGGTGGTCTGGGTGACGAACGCCAGCTTTTCAGGGTTGTGCACCTGCAGCTTGGCGACGTCTTCTTCGTCCTCCACCAGATAGATCGCGCCGCCGTTACTGGCGTCGTACTGCCCCATGGTGCCTTCGACTTCCGGGTGGCCTTCGTGACCGATCAGGATGCACTCGCGACCGTCGCGGCTGTAACGCGCGACTTCGATGTGCACCTTGGTCACCAGCGGGCAAGTGGCGTCGAATACCTTCAAGCCACGACCAGCGGCCTCGGTACGAACGGCCTGCGAGACGCCGTGAGCGCTGAAAATGACGATGACGTCGTCCGGCACCTGATCCAGCTCTTCGACGAAGATCGCGCCGCGGCTGCGCAGGTCTTCGACGACAAATTTGTTATGAACCACTTCATGGCGCACGTAGATCGGCGGGCCAAACACTTCCAGCGCGCGATTGACGATTTCGATCGCACGGTCCACCCCGGCGCAGAAGCCACGTGGGTTGGCGAGTTTGATTTGCATGATGTGCCTCGTATCTACGCGCAATGAAACATAAAAACGAAAAGGCCCCGAGCCATGTCGGGGCCACAGACTGCCTGATCGCTCAGAGAGCCTTCACCTCGAAGATTTCCACTTCGAAGGTCAACGTCTTGCCTGACAACGGATGGTTGAAGTCAACGG
>CAURWS010000674.1:0-2958 GCA_963528485.1 uncultured Pseudomonas sp.
GGCGCTGGTCGTTCATGGGGCCGTTCGAGACCATCGACCTCAACGCCGTGGGCGGCGTGGCCGACTACGCCCAACGCTTGGGGCCGCTGTATCGAGGCATCGCTGATTCGCGCTCCCATGCGCAAGAGTGGAGCCCGGAGCTGATCGCTAACGTCGAGGCCCAGCGTCGCGAGTTTCTGGCACAGGATCAGCTTGAAGCCCGCCGAGGATGGCGTGATCGCGCACTCATGGCCTTCAGCGCCCAGCGTCGCACCTTCAAGCGCAACTGAGGTTCAGCGCCACCCTTCCTCTATAAGAGGGGGGCTCGTGTATCACGGCGCAGTCCAGCCGTCGTCGACCGACATGAGGTCACACGTGGGGTTCCGCGCGGATTGTGACTGGCCGACCGGCAACTGTCATGGTTGTCCGGCATCTTTTGCAACGTCGACCCGCGCCCTGCTGACGAGCCCAAGTGGACACAAAATGTTTCAGCACGGCGGAATTGGGTCACGAACGTCGCATTTAGTGGCAAAAAGTCCTTTTCGCCCTTTCGATCCGATTCGAGTGAAGGCACAATCCCCGTCCTTTTTCGGCTGGCATTGCTGGAGGCCACGAAATGATCAAAACGCCGTACTACCTCATCGACAAAGAAAAGCTGCTGCGCAACATGGAAAAGATCGCGTACATGCGCGAGCAATCCGGTGCGAAAGCCCTGCTGGCACTCAAGTGTTTCGCGACCTGGTCGGTGTTCGACCTGATGCAGCAATACATGGACGGCACCACCTCTTCTTCTCTTTATGAGCTGAAGCTGGGCCGTCAGAAGTTCGAAGGCGAGACCCACGCTTACAGCGTCGCCTGGGCAGATGACGAGATCGAAGAGATGCTCGCCAACTGCGACAAGATCATCTTCAACTCCATCAGCCAGCTGGAGCGTCACGCCCCCGCCTGCGAAGGCAAAGTGCGCGGCCTGCGCGTGAACCCGCAAGTCAGCAGCTCCGACTACCTGCTGGCCGACCCGGCGCGTCCGTTCAGCCGTCTGGGCGAATGGGACCCGGAGAAGATCGAAAAAGTGATCGAGCAGATCACCGGCTTCATGTTCCACAACAACTGCGAAAACGGCGACTTCGGCCTGTTCGACAAAATGCTCTCGACCATCGAAGAACGTTTCGGCCATCTGCTGCACAAAGTGGAATGGGTCAGCCTTGGCGGCGGCATTCATTTCACCGGCGAGGGCTACCCACTCGACAAATTCTGCGCACGCCTGAAAGCGTTCTCGCAAAAATACGGCGTGCAGGTGTACCTGGAACCGGGCGAAGCGGCGATCACCCAGAGCGCCTCGCTGGAAGTGACCGTGCTCGACACCCTGTACAACGGCAAGCATCTGGCCGTGGTCGACAGCTCCATCGAAGCGCACATGCTCGACCTGCTGATCTACCGCCTCGACGCCAAGCTGGCCCCCAGCGAAGGCGAGCACACGTACATGGTGTGCGGCAAATCGTGTCTGGCCGGCGACATCTTTGGCGAATATCAATTCGATCGTCCGCTGACCATCGGCGATCGGCTGTCCTTCGTGGACGCCGCGGGCTACACCATGGTCAAGAAGAACTGGTTCAACGGCCTGAAAATGCCGTCCATCGCAGTGAAACAACTCGACGGTACAGTCGAGGTGGTTCGTGAGTTTGGTTTTGACGACTACCTGTCCAGCCTTTCCTAACGCTGGCAGAAAGGAGAGAGAAAAAAATTGAAGAAGAACGTTCTTATCATTGGTGCGGGAGGTGTCGCCAAGGTGGTGGCCCACAAGTGCGCGCAGCACAACGACGAACTCGGTCGTATTGCTATCGCGTCGCGTAACATCTCCAAGTGCCAGGCCATCATCGACAGCGTCAACGCCAAGGGCAGCCTCAAGCAGCCTGCGCAAATCAAGGCCTATGCCCTGAACGCGCTGGACATCGAAGCGACCAAGTCGCTGATTCTGGAAACCGAATCACAGATCGTGATCAACGTCGGTTCCTCGTTCCTCAACATGTCTGTCCTGCGTGCCTGCATCGACACCGGCGTGGCTTATCTGGACACCGCGATCCACGAAGAGCCGGGCAAAGTGTGCGAAACGCCGCCCTGGTACGGCAACTACGAGTGGAAACACCTCGAAGAGTGCCAACAGAAAAACATCACGGCCATCCTCGGCATCGGCTTCGACCCAGGCGTGGTCAACGCGTACGCAGCCCTGGCGCAGCAAGAATATTTCGACCGCATTGATTCGATCGACATTCTCGACGTCAATGCCGGCTCACACGGCAAATACTTTGCCACCAACTTCGACCCGGAAATCAACTTCCGCGAATTTACCGGACAAGTGTGGAGCTGGCAGAACAGCCAGTGGACCAGCAACACCATGTTCGAAGTCAAACGCACGGACGACCTGCCCGTCGTCGGCTCGCAAGACCTCTACCTGACCGGCCACGATGAAGTGCACTCGATTTCCAAGAATCTCGACGTGCCCAACGTGCGTTTCTGGATGAGCTTCGGCGCGCACTACATCAACGTCTTCACCGTACTGAAGAACCTCGGCCTGCTGTCCGAACAGCCGGTGAAAACCGCTGAAGGCGTCGAAATCGTACCGCTGAAAGTGGTCAAGGCCGTGCTGCCGGATCCAGCCTCGCTGGCACCGGGCTACACCGGCAAGACCTGCATCGGCGATCTGGTCAAAGGCACCAAGGACGGCAAGGCGCGCGAAGTGTTCATCTACAACGTCGCCGACCACGAAGAAGCCTTCGCCGAAACCGACAGCCAGGGCATCTCCTACACCGCAGGCGTCCCGCCGGTCGCCGCAGCCCTGCTGGTCGCCCGTGGCGAGTGGGATGTGAAACGCATGGTCAACGTCGAGGAGCTGCCTGCCCAGGCGTTCCTGAAGGCGCTGGACGTGATGGGTCTGCCGACCCGCGTCAAGGATGAAAACGGCGATCGTCCCTGGGACGAGTG
>CAURWS010000675.1:0-2941 GCA_963528485.1 uncultured Pseudomonas sp.
GGGGTGTGCAGGGTGCTGGAATCAAACCCCGGCGCGCGGCACGACGATGGTGTCTTCCGGGTGCAGGCGCATCATCATCGGCGAGCCGATCGGCGGCAGGTTCAGGTTGCCTTCGTGGTGGCTGGCCTGTCGCAGGCTGACGGTCGGGCCGCCTTCCAGATCGACGAACACCTTCAGGCTCTCACCCTGAAACACGATGTCCGAAACCCGCCCGCGCAGGCGGTTCCATTCAGGCCCGGAGGCTGCGTTATCCAACAGCAGTTTTTCCGATTGCAGGGCCAGAAACACATCGCCTGAGGTCGGTATCGGGCGCGTGGTGCGCAGCGGTGTGGAGCCCAGGGTCAGGCCGTTGTCGGCGCCCCGTTGCAGCGGCACCAGGGTGCTTTCGCCGATGAAGCTGGCGACGAAATCGTTGGCCGGATGATCGTGCAGACGACGCGGGGTATCGACCTGCACCAGCTGGCCGCCGCGCATGATCGCGATGCGGTCGCTCATGGTCAGGGCTTCGCGCTGATCGTGGGTGACGTAAATCATCGTGGCGCCGAGACGCTTGTGCAGGGCGCGCAATTCGATCTGCATGATCTCGCGCAGCTGTTTATCCAGCGCCGACAGTGGCTCGTCCATCAGGATCAGCTTGGGCTCGAAGACGATGGCGCGAGCCAGCGCCACACGCTGACGCTGGCCGCCAGAGAGCGCGGCAATGTTGCGGTCCTCGTAGCCGGACAGCTCGACGGTCGCCAGCGCGCTCTTGACCCGGTCACGACTCTTAGCCGCGCTTTCGCCGCGAGCACGCAACGGAAACGCCACGTTTTCGCCCACGGTCATGTGCGGGAACAGCGCGTAGTTCTGGAACACCACACCGATTTCACGCTTGTGCGGCGGCATCAGGGTGACGTCGCGCTCGCCGAAGAAAATGCTGCCGGAGCTGACCCGAATGAAGCCGCCGAGAATGCTCAACAGCGTGGTCTTGCCCGAACCCGAGGGGCCGAGCAAGGACATGAACTCCCCGGCCTCGACCTTGAGGTCGACGTTGTGCAGCGCCTTGAGGCTGCCGTAGTGCTTGCACACCTTGTTGACGCTGACCGATTCAAAACCTTCAGTGAAATTCATGGAGCGTCCTCTTTTCAGAAGGGGTTGGCCCGAAAGATCTGCATGTCATCTGAACACAGGCGCAGGCCTGGTTCGTGCCGTTTTGGGCCGCCGGAAAAACACGATCTGCTGCCCGGCGGCGTTTACACGCATGAAGGGTCAGTTGAGGCCGCCGATGTGCCAGGCCTTCACTTCCAGGAACTCGTCCAGGCCGTACTTGGAACCTTCGCGGCCAGTGCCCGATTGCTTCATGCCGCCGAACGGTGCGACTTCCATGGAGATGATCCCGGTATTGAGGCCGACCATGCCGAACTCCAGACGCTCACCCACGCGCCAGGCGCGGCGCATGTCCTGTGTGAAGTAATAAGCCCCAAGGCCATAGGGTGTGGCGTTGGCCAGGGCGAGGGCTTCGGCTTCGTCCTTGAACCTGAACAGCGGGGCGACCGGGCCGAAGGTTTCTTCGCTGGCCAGCAGCATGTCGGCGGTGGCGTCGCGCAGCACGGTGGGCTGCACGTACAGGCCCTCGCCCTGCGGCGCGCCACCGATGGCGATGCTCGCGCCTTTTTCCAGCGCATCACCGATGTGACGGGCGACTTTGTCGACGGCTGCCGCGTTGATCAGCGGGCCGATGGTCACGCCGCTTTGCAGGCCGTCGCCGACCTTCAATTCGGCGACCGCTGCGCTCAGGCGTTCGGCAAAACGGTCGTAGATGCCGTCCTGCACCAGGATGCGGTTGGCGCAGACGCAGGTCTGGCCGGCGTTGCGGAATTTGCTCTGCATCACCCCGGCAATCGCCAGGTCCAGATCGGCGTCATCGAAGACAATGAACGGCGCATTGCCCCCCAGCTCAAGGCTCAGGCGCTTGATGGTCGCGGCGCACTGGCTCATCAGCAATTGACCGACGCGGGTGGAACCGGTGAACGACAGTTTGCGCACCGCAGGGTTAGCAGTCATCTCGCCACCGACGCCCGCGGGCAGGCCGGTGAGCACGTTGAACACGCCCGCAGGGATGCCAGCGCGTTCGGCCAGCACCGCGAGGGCCAGCGCTGACAGCGGGGTCATTTCCGAGGGTTTGACCAGCACCGGGCAACCGGCGGCCAAGGCGGGCGCGCATTTGCGAGTGATCATGGCGTTGGGGAAATTCCACGGCGTGATCGCGGCGACCACGCCAATCGGCTGCTTCAGCACCAGGATGCGCCGGTCAGCGGTGGGCGATGGAATGGTGTCGCCGTAGATGCGTCGCGCCTCTTCGGCGAACCATTTGATGAAGCTCGCGCCGTAGGCGACTTCGCCACGGGACTCGGCCAGCGGCTTGCCCTGTTCGGCGGTCATGATCAGGGCCAGGTCTTCCTGATTGTCCATGATCAGCTTGAACCAGACTTCCAGATACTTCGCACGCTCGGCGGCCGGCACTTCGCGCCAGGTGACGAAGCGCGCTTCGGCGGCTTCGATGGCGCGACGGGTTTCAGCGGCCTGCAGGGCGGGAACACGGGCGATGATGCTGCCATCGGCGGGATTGGTGACATCGATCGTGGCGCTGTCATCGGCCTCGATCCAGACGCCGTTGACGTAGGCGCGTTCGACGAGCAGGGATGGGTCACGCAGTTGGGTTTTCAACATGATCGGGGGCCTTGGGTGCGAAGGATGGCTTTATTTTAAAAACGACCGGCCAGTGGCCGATGCCGAGATGGGCCGAGGGACGGGTGATAGATGCTGAATTGCGAGCAATGACGGCAGGCTGTGCTGGGGCCAGATGATGCCCGTGGGTTGGCGCCCGACCCTGTAGCAGTCCGGCTTGCCGGCGGCAGCGGTCATGGGGGCGCCACCGCCGGCAAGCCGGACTGCTACAGAG
>CAURWS010000676.1:0-2938 GCA_963528485.1 uncultured Pseudomonas sp.
CCTACAAACAGTGGCTGCGCAAAAACGCGCTGCGCATTCAGGCGACGCTGGAAGATCACGACCACGGTTCGGCGTTCTACAACCCGGATCAGCTCAAGCAGTACATGAAAATGTTCCAGGTCACGTTCGAAGAGCGCGATCAGGTGCTGCGTCCGCTGGGCGAGCAGGGTCAGGAAGCCGTGGGCTCGATGGGTGACGACACCCCGATGGCCGTGTTGTCGCGCCGTGTGCGCACCCCGTACGACTACTTCCGTCAGCAGTTCGCGCAGGTCACCAACCCGCCGATCGACCCGCTGCGTGAAGCCATCGTCATGTCGCTGGAAGTCTGCCTCGGTGCCGAGCGCAACATTTTCCAGGAATCCCCTGAGCACGCGTCCCGCGTGATTCTCAGCTCGCCGGTCATCTCGCCTGCCAAGTGGCGCGCGCTGATGAACCTTGAGCGTGAAGGTTTCGACCGCGCCATCATCGACCTGAACTACGACGAAGCCACCGGCCTTGAAGCCGCGCTGCGCAACGTTGTCGATCAGGCCGAAGAAGCCGTGCGTGCCGGTCGCACCCAGATCGTGCTGAGCGACCGCCACATCGCGCCGGGCAAACTGCCGATCCACGCGTCGTTGGCCACTGGCGCCGTGCACCACCGCCTGACCGAGAAAGGCCTGCGCTGCGACAGCAACATCCTGGTCGAGACCGCGACGGCCCGTGACCCGCATCACTTTGCCGTGCTGATCGGCTTTGGTGCGTCGGCGGTCTATCCGTTCCTGGCCTACGAAGTGCTGGGCGATCTGATCCGCACCGGCGAAGTGCTGGGCGATCTGTACGAAGTCTTCAAGAACTACCGCAAAGGCATCACCAAGGGCCTGCTCAAGATCCTCTCGAAGATGGGCATCTCCACCATCGGTTCGTACCGGGGTGCGCAGCTGTTCGAGGCCATCGGCCTGTCCGAAGAAGTCTGCGACCTGAGCTTCCGTGGCGTGCCGAGCCGCATCAAGGGTGCGCGCTTCGTCGACATCGAAGCCGAGCAGAAAGCCCTGGCCGGCGAGGCCTGGAGCCCGCGCAAGCCGATCCAGCAAGGCGGCCTGCTGAAGTTCGTCTACGGCGGCGAATACCACGCTTACAACCCGGATGTGGTCGCGACCCTGCAAGCCGCTGTGCAACAGGGCGACTACAGCAAGTTCAAGGAATACACGGCGCTGGTGGACAACCGTCCGGTGTCGATGATCCGCGACCTGTTCAAGGTCAAGGAGCTGGACACGCCGCTGTCGATTGACGACATCGAGCCGCTGGAAGCCATTCTCAAGCGTTTCGACTCGGCGGGTATCTCGCTGGGCGCGCTGTCGCCGGAAGCTCACGAAGCGCTGGCCGAGGCCATGAACCGCCTCGGCGCGCGCTCCAACTCAGGTGAAGGCGGCGAAGATCCGGCGCGCTACGGCACCATCCGCAGCTCCAAGATCAAGCAGATCGCTACCGGTCGTTTCGGTGTGACGCCTGAATACCTGGTCAACGCCGACGTGCTGCAGATCAAGGTGGCTCAAGGCGCCAAGCCGGGCGAGGGCGGTCAACTGCCAGGCGGCAAGGTCAACGGTCTGATCGCCAAGCTGCGTTACGCAGTGCCGGGCGTGACCCTGATTTCGCCTCCGCCGCACCACGACATCTACTCGATCGAAGACTTGTCGCAGCTGATTTTCGACCTCAAGCAGGTCAACCCGGCGGCACTGGTTTCGGTCAAGCTGGTGGCTGAAGCGGGCGTTGGCACCATCGCGGCCGGTGTGGCCAAGGCTTACGCCGACCTGATCACCATTTCCGGCTACGACGGCGGCACCGGCGCATCGCCGCTGTCGTCGATCAAATACGCGGGCGCTCCGTGGGAAATCGGCCTGGCCGAAACCCACCAGACCCTGCGCGGCAACGACCTGCGCGGCAAGGTCCGGGTACAGACCGACGGTGGTCTGAAAACCGGTCTGGACGTGATCAAGGCTGCGATCCTCGGTGCCGAGAGCTTCGGCTTCGGTACGGCGCCCATGATCGCGCTGGGCTGCAAATACCTGCGTATCTGCCACCTGAACAACTGCGCCACTGGCGTTGCCACCCAGAACGACAAGCTGCGCAAGGATCACTACATCGGCACCGTCGACATGGTGATCAACTTCTTCACCTACGTGGCTGAAGAAACCCGCGAGTGGCTGGCCAAGCTGGGCGTGCGTTCACTGGAAGAGCTGATCGGTCGCACCGACCTGCTGGACATCCTGCCGGGCGAGACTGAAAAGCAGAAGCACCTGGACCTGACCCCGTTGCTGGGCAGCGATCACATCCCGGCGGACAAGCCTCAGTTCAGCCTGGTCGACCGCAACCCGCCGTTCGACAAGGGCCTGCTGGCCGAGAAAATGGTCGAATTGGCCAAATCGGCGATCGAGTCCAAGAGCGGTGGCGAGTACGAACTCGACATCTGCAACTGCGACCGCTCCATCGGCGCGCGTATTTCCGGCGAAATCGCCAAGCTGCACGGTAACCAGGGCATGAAAGACGCTCCGGTGACCTTCCGCTTCAAGGGCACTGCTGGCCAGAGCTTTGGCGTGTGGAACGCCGGTGGCCTGAACATGTACCTGGAAGGCGACGCCAACGACTACGTCGGCAAAGGCATGACCGCAGGCAAGCTGGTGATCGTGCCGCCCAAAGGCAGCCCGTTCAAAACCCAGGACAGCGCCATTGTCGGTAACACCTGCCTGTACGGCGCCACCGGCGGCAAGCTGTTTGCTGCAGGGACCGCAGGCGAGCGTTTTGCCGTGCGTAACTCGGGTGCCCACGCCGTTGTGGAAGGCACCGGCGATCACTGCTGCGAGTACATGACCGGCGGTTTTGTCTGCGTACTCGGCAAGACAGGCTACAACTTCGGTTCCGGCATGACCGGCGGTTTCGCCTACGTACTCGACCAGGACAACAC
>CAURWS010000677.1:0-2935 GCA_963528485.1 uncultured Pseudomonas sp.
AGTTCAAGATTGTGGCTTTGGAGTACCCCATCTTTATCCTGAAACGAAATAGTCCAGACTTTCATCAATGTCTCCTCAGTCAGGGCCGGAAACCGGCCTAATGATCTTGACCCTCCTGTGTCTGCGACGTTCCAACGATGTGCCTTCATAGCCGCCAGCGTAAATGGACAAACAACGACGCAAAAAAAAACGCCCCGATCTCGGGGCGTTTTTCATGGCGCAGGCTTACGGCTTGGCGTCTTTCACACCGGCCGTGTTGTCCAGCAGGCTCTTGGTCGCGGTCTGCAGGAAGCTGTCGAGCTTCTTGCGCAACTCGGCGACGTCAGGCGCATTCGGGACCACTTCAGCGTGTGGCTTGGTGCCCAGCTCGTAGTTGTAGATCTTCGGCTCCATGTCCTTGGGTTCGATCAGGATACGGTTACCGGTGACGATGGCCACGGTCTGCTCGCTGCCCGAAGGCTTGATCACGCCAAAGCCCAGGTCGCCCGCCGGCAAGTTAAGCAGGTCACG
The DNA here is from genome assembly GCA_963528485.1 of uncultured Pseudomonas sp. Classification (GTDB taxonomy): domain Bacteria; phylum Pseudomonadota; class Gammaproteobacteria; order Pseudomonadales; family Pseudomonadaceae; genus Aquipseudomonas. The sequence continues at coordinate 511 of CAURWS010000677.1, forward strand.
ACCCCAGCACTGGTGCACGGTGTCGCCGCCCAGACGGCCCATGATGGTCGGCACGATGTCGATCTGCGTACCCACGATGCTGCTGCGCTTGCCGAACTTGTCCTGCAGGCCCGGCGCGATCATCAGCATCGGCACGTTGAAGCGGCCCAGGTCCATTTCGGTGATTTGCTCGTTGTTGCCGAAGCCATGGTCGCCAACCACGACGAACAGGGTGTCCTTGTAGTACGGCTCTTTCTTGGCCTTCTCGAAGAACTGACCCAGCGCCCAGTCGGAATAGCGCATCGCCGTCAGGTGCTCGTCCAGGCTGCCATGACCGGTCACGCGTTCAACCGGCAGGTTGGCAGGCAAGGCGTACGGCGTGTGGTTGGACAGCGTCTGCAGCAAGGCATAGAACGGCTTGCCCTTGGCTTCGCGGGCTTTAAGCTCTTCGGCGCCACGGTCGAACATGTCCTGGTCTGACACGCCCCACGTCGGGTCGGAGAACACCGGATTGACGAAGTCGTTGCGGCCGATGAAGTTGGTCATGCCCTGGTTGCTGAAGAACCCGGACTGGTTGTCCCAGGCGAAGTCTCCGTTGTAGACGTACACGTCGTCATACTTGCGGGCGCCGCTCAGCAGCTGCGGCAGGCCGGACAGCTTGTGGCTGCCTTCCGGCGTCTGCATCAGGTATTCGAAGCCCGGCAGGTTCGGGAAGCACGCCATGGTAGCGAACATGCCTTGGTGGGTGTGCGTGCCGTTGGAAAAGAAGTGGTCGAACAGCAGGCCTTCTTCCGACAATTTGTCGAAGTACGGCGTGATGTTGGACTCATCGCCCAGCGCACCCACCGAATGACCGGCGAAGCTTTCCATCAGGATCACGACCACGTTCTTGATCGGCAGCGTGTTGCTGGCAGGCGGCGTGAATTCGCGGCGAACAGCGGCCTTGTCCGGATCGACCAGCTTGTCATTGGCGGTCAGCAACATGTCGCGCACAGTCTGCTGCGCTTCAGCCACCGGGAGCGTGGCCTTCCAGATGTTGTCGCGGTCTTCGGACATGCGGCTCTTGGCGGCAGCGATCAGCGTCAGCGTGCCGTTCAAACCCAGAGTGTTGGCGAAGTTGGATTCGGTGGTGTAAGCATCACCCCAACGCAGAGGCGGCCCCTGACGCAGCGTACCGCGAGCGGCGATCACAGCGACTACCAGACACAACGCGAACACGCCAATGCGGGTGTACCACGGTGCAACGGCGCGGTTGCTCGAGCTGCCAATATTGAAGCCGCCGCGAGGACGGGTCACGCGGTCGATGCCCTTGAACACCAGGCTCAGCAGCCAGGTGAGCAACGCCCACGCCAACAGGTAGCGCACCACCGGGTAGCCGTACCAGATCATGCTCAGTACGGTTTTCGGGTCTTCCTTCACGTACTGGAACACCAGGCCGTTAAGGCGCTGGTGGAATTCGCGGTAGAAGTCCATCTCCATCAGGCCGAAGAACGTGGTCAGGCTCGCCACCAGCGTCAGCCAGAAACGGAACACGCCCCGCGCCGCCATCAGGCGTGCGCTGAACAGCGCCAGCAACAGCGGGATCAGGATGTAAACCACCAGCCGCAGGTCGAAACGCAGGCCGTTGCCAAATGCCTCGATGAACGTCGAGGCAGGCGTGGCGCCAATGCCTTCACGGTTGTAGACCAGCAGCGCGACGCGCAACAGGGTGTACAGAACCATCAGCGCAAGGCCGCTCAAGAGCGTGTAAGCCAGGTGCGATTTGACGGTAGGTTGCGGCGCGCGCGCCGGGGCGTCCGGTTTGGCCATGAGTTGTAGGATCCGTTGGATTCAGGTTTAAGTTCGAAAAGCCTGTGCGCCCGGTGACATCGAAACGCCGGTTTGGGTCGCGGGGGGCAAATATTACGTGATCAGACAGTCTTTACCACCGATGTGGCACATTCTTGGTGGCCACGCTCGGGACAAATTCAGGTTTCGTTCAGCAAGCGAGCCACAAGCGCCGCGGATTTTCCCGATAAGGCAGTGAAAATTCCGTTGATTGGCTGGGGTTCTAATATTTTCTTACAAAGACAACTCATAGCCTATTCGCCGCCCTTTGGACGACCTCAATGTCACGTGCCCATAACATCCGCCTCCCCATGTTATGGGTACGTAACATTGTTGGCGAAACAGTTTGTGTGGCGCTCACAAAAACGCCCAACCAAAGTGCTTGGTCGGGCGTCGATGTTCTTGAAGCGGTGACCCAAATGCTAGACCCGCACATTCCCCCGGGGACCGGCGATTGCCCAGATGATCAGGCCCAGTACCGGCAGCAATGCGATCAGCAGCACCCAGAGAATCTTCATTCCGGTTTCCGCGCCGCTTTTGAGCACATTGAGAATGGCCCAGATGTCGAGGGCCAGAATGATCAGTCCAACCAGACCATTGAAAGTGGAACCCATGGTGT
>CAURWS010000678.1:0-2935 GCA_963528485.1 uncultured Pseudomonas sp.
CCCTTGGGCGAGCCCCTTCTTCGGCTCATGCACCTGGACACCCGGCAGCCCTTCCTTGCCGTGAATGTTTTCCGCGTAAATGGGCGTGCGCACCAGCGGTTTGCCCGCGCCGGCGTACACCGGCACCTCTTCACGACCGGCCCATTCACGGGCCAGACGCGCATTGCGCGAGGTCTTGTCGATCCGGACGTTGCCGGCCACGGTGGTAATGGCCATGACGTTCAACTCCTGAGGCGAGGCCAGCGCCAGCAACAGCGCGACCACGTCGTCCGCGCCCGGATCGGTGTCGATGATCAGGTCACGCTTTTCGGCCGCATGGGCCGCTGTGCTGGCAAAAATGGCCACGAGAGCAACGCTCCTGATCAGTTGAACGACAGAACGACGACGGTTTTGCATAGGAAACTCCCTGTTCCGAAAATGTGAAACATCAAATGGCAATCAGAAGACCACACCTGCCACCAGCGCAATGTTGGTGTACGGCTGACACTCGCCTGTTCGCACGATTGCGCGGGCAGTGCGACTCAACTGTTTCAGCGCTTCATGGCTGACCGAACGTTGCGCCCCCAACTGACCGGCAGCGTTCAGCGTTTCGATCACTGCCAACGCCGGGGGCTGCTTTTCATACATTTCATCTGCCAGCACATGGCTTTCGACCTGCATCTCAGCCAGCACCGTGTTGAGCACGCTGACAAAATCAGGAATCCCGTGGGTGACCGCCAGGTCGATCAGCTCGACGCCGGGAGGCACCGGCATACCTGCGTCGACGATCATCAGCACGTCGCCATGCCCCAGAGATGCAACCACGCGGGACAAGGCAATATTGAGCAGCGGTGTTTTTTTCATGGCTGGTGGCTCTGGACTTCGTTGACGGTCGGAATGGAAGGCTGTGCCCCGGAACGAGTGACAGACAGCGCCGCTGCGATTTGTCCGAAACGTATCGCGTCGGACTCGGATTTCCCTTCAGCCAAGGCCGCCGCGAAGCCGCCAACAAAAGTGTCGCCGGCAGCTGTGGTATCGACCGGTTTGACCTTGGGCGCCGGGAAATGCGCCGAGTGCGCCTGGCTGGCAAACAAGGCGCCCTGCTCACCCAGGGTGACAATGACCTTGCCGACGCCCGAGGCCATCAACGCAGTGGCCGCCGCATCGGCGGTGGCGACGCTGTCGACCGGCAGCCCGGTCAGCGCAGTGGCCTCGCTTTCGTTGGGGATCAGGTAGTCGATCCAGGCATACCACTCGGCCGGCAACGGGCCGCTGGCAGGTGCCGGATTAAGGATGACTGTCTTGCCCAGCTCACGACCGCGCTTGAGCACATGCCCCACCGTGGCCATCGGCACTTCCAGCTGACAAATGATGACTTCAGCCTGACTCAGCAACCCATCGAAACGATCAACAACATCAGACGTCACGTGACCATTGCCGCCGGCCACGATCACGATGGCGTTCTGGCTGTTGTCGTCGACCACGATCAGCGCCACCCCGGTGGACTCGCCTTCAATGGCCGTCACGGCCTGGCAGTCGATGCCCTCGGCCAGCAACGCCGAACACAGCTGATCGCCGTAGGCATCGCCGCCGACACAGCCGATCATTGCCACGCTGGCGCCCAGTCGCGCAGCGGCCACTGCCTGATTCGCACCCTTGCCGCCCGGCACTGTGACGAACGACTGCCCGGCCAGGGTTTCCCCGGCACGCGGCAGGCGCGGCGCACGGGTCACCAGGTCCATGTTGAGGCTACCCACAATCACTACTTTTGCTTGCATGACGTCTTTACTCTTCAATCCGGGCCAGCAGGCGCGGCTCAGCGGAACTCGTTGAATGCGTTGGTGGGGGGCGCAGTGGACTCGCGTAGCACGATGCTCGGCGTGACGATTAACTGCTGCACAGGACTGTCGCCCCGCGTCGAAATCCGTCGCAGCAAGACCTCGGCGGCACGCTCGCCCAGTTGCAGGATCGACTGCCCGACTGTAGTGAGCGCCGGATACACATATTGACTCATCTGGATGTCGTCGAAGCCGATGACCGACAGGTCCGCCGGTACCCGCACATTGCGCTCTGCCGCCGCCCGCAGCACGCCGATACCAACCATGTCATTGGCCGCAAAAATCGCCGTCGGGCGCTCGCCTTCGAGCAGTTTGCCGGCGGCCTGATAACCGCTGGGGCCGGTGAAGTCGCTCTCCACCACCCAGCTGTCAGGCACCTCGATTCCCGCCTCTGTCATCGCCCGGTGATAACCGGCCAGACGCATCCGCGCCACGCTGGTTTCGGCCGGACCGCAGATGCAGGCGATGTGCCGATGGCCCAGTTCCAGCAAATGCGAGGTCGCCAGATAGGCGCCGAGTTCGTGATCGATGCGCACCAGATCGGCGCTGATGTTTTCCAGATCGCGGTCGACGATGACCATTGGCGTACGCACCGCCGACAGGCTGTCGACCAGACTGTCGCCACCGCCCACGGAAGAAACAATCAAACCGTCGACGCGTTTTTCCAGCAACACCCGTAAATAATTGCGTTGCTTGTCCAGGTTGTCGTCGGAGTTGCAGAGGATTACGCAGAAGCCATTGCGTTCACAGTAATCCTCGATGCCCCTGGCCAGCTCGGCGAAGTACGGGTTGATGCCGTTAGGGATCAACAGGCCAATGGTTGCGGTGGACTTGGCCTTTAGCGATCGCGCGACCGCGCTGGGCACGTAGTCCAGCTGGGCGATGGCGGCCTCGACTTTTTTACGCACTTCGTCACTCACTGGCCGTGTTCTGTTCAGAACATGGGACACAGTGGTGTAGGAAATGCCTGCAATCGCAGCGACGTCCTTGATGGTTGCCATATCAGCCGCGCCGCCGTGCGCGATTGCTGCGATAGGTGTCCAGCACCACGGCCACCACGATGACGGCACCGGTGATGATGCGTTTGGTCGGCTCGGTGGCGCCAATCTGTGCAAGAC
>CAURWS010000679.1:0-2928 GCA_963528485.1 uncultured Pseudomonas sp.
CCCAACCAGGAGCCAGGACACTTGGTTACTTGGTGTCTTTTCAAGTAACTCGCCGGAGGCGAAACGCTTCTGCCGTTAGGCAGAACAGGGGATCAGCGCCACCCGAAATAACGGATATGCCCCAATCCAACGCTCAAAAAACGCTTCAAACCGCCCGGACAAGACTCCGTAACGGCACCGTGCTCTTGACCACCGGCGACTTGATCACGATATAGCTGAAGTACTTCTCGATCCCGATGTTCTTGTCCAGAATCGACTCCATCAGCTCCTGATAATGCGCAATGCTGCTGCACAGAAACCGCACCAGATAGTCATACCCACCGCTGATCAGATGACACTCCAACACCTCATCGATGTTGCGAATGCTCGACTCGAACTTCACGAAATCCGCACGCTTGTGATCCGACAGCGTCATCTCGGTAAACACCGTCACCGAGTTGGCAAACTTGGCCAGGTTGACATGGGCCTCATAGCCGCTGATATAACCCGCCGCCTCCAGACGCTTGACCCGCTGCAAGCAGGGACTGGGCGACAGGCCCACGGCCTCCGCCAGGCTGACGTTGGTCATGCGCCCGTCTTTCTGCAATTGGACCAGGATGTTGATGTCGATACGGTCGAGCTTGGTTGCAGCGTCCATGAATCAATCCTCGCAATGTCAAATCCGGGCGGTCGGCCTCAGGCCAGCAATGCCTTTTGATGGGCATGGGCAAGGTCGGCGAGGCTGGCGTATTCACAGCGCTTGCCGTCCATTGCCTGAGGCGAATGGTTCCACGGCTGGTAGTGGCCGCGGCGCAGTGTGCAGACCGGAAAGTCCACCCGTTCGGTCCACGGGTCGTCGCTTTCGGTACTGCGCACCGGTAACAGCTCCGAGCGCTCCAGCCCCAGGCGCTGCAACGCGCGTTCGAGGCTGGCGTGCCAGTCGTGCGCGCCGGGTTCGATGATCGCATCGAATTCAACCGGCAGACGGCGACCGAGCGCCAGCACATCGATGCCCTGGGGTGGGGCGATCAGTATCAATCGGTAAAACTTGCTCAGGTACTGCAAGGCACCGGGAGCATCTTCGAAAATCGGCCACTGGGCCGAAGAGCTACCAAACGCCACACTCTCGTCCCAGCCGGGAATGATTTGCAATTGTTGCGCCACACGTTGGTAAAGCTGCCCGTGAAAAGCCGTGGAACTGACCTGCGTGACCGCTGCAGCCAGCTCCTGCGCCACATGTCGGTAAGTGCTGAGCAATTGTGCGTCGCTGGTCACGGCATCGCTTTGCACTGCCAGAGGACGCAGGCCTTCGAGAATGCCCCGTTCGCGGTCAACCAAGGTTGCGAAGGACAGCCCCAACGCCTTGTACTGGGTGACTCTCATGTTGTGCTCCCGAACGACTGGTGACGGTTTCTTCCTGATTCAGCCCCGCACCCGACGCTGCCACGGCAGGTCGGGCGCAGCCGTTGCTGCGGTCGGTCAGCAGGCAGCGGCCAGCGCCGTGTCGAGCATCTGCAAGGCTTCTGCCACCTGTGCAGGCGTGGCCACGAGCGGCGCGAGGAAGCGCACCACGTTGCGATGCACGCCGCACTTGATCACCAGAAGGCCTGCGTTGCGCGCTTCGTCGATGACCTTTTGCGCGAGCGCCGCATCGGGGCTTTGGCGGGCGTCGTCGGCGACCATTTCGATGGCCTGCATGAAGCCCAGACCGCGCACGTCACCGATGCGCGGGTAGCGCTTTTGCAGGGCCAGCAGGCCTTCGTTGAGCTGGGCCGCCAGTGTCTCACCCTGGCTCAGCAGATCCTGCTCCTCGAACAGGTCGAGCACCGCCAGTGCCGCCGCACATGCCACGGCGTTACCGCCGTAAGTGCCGCCCAGACCGCCCGGCGTCGGCGCGTCCATGATCTCGGCGCGGCCGACCACTCCTGACAGCGGCATGCCACCGGCCAGGCTTTTGGCCACGGTGACCAGGTCCGGCTGGATGTCGGCGTGCTGGAAGCCGAACATCTTGCCGGTGCGGCCGAAACCGGCCTGGATTTCATCGAGGATCAGCACGATGCCGTGTTGCGTGCAGCGCTCGCGCAGGGCCTGCAGGAAGGCTTTGGGCGCGGTGAGAAAGCCGCCATCGCCTTGCACGGGTTCGATGATGATCGCTGCCACGCGGTCAGGCGCGACGTCGGTGGCGAACAGTTCGTCGAGTTCGGCCAGGGCGTCTTCGCTGCTGATGCCGCGATACGCGTTGGGGTAGGTGGCGTGATAGATCTCGGCGGGGAAGGGGCCGAAATTCTGTTTGTACGGCTGGCTCATGCCGGTCAGGGTCACGCCCAATAAAGTGCGCCCGTGGAAGCCGCCGCGAAAGGAGATCACCGCCGTGCGATGGGTGTAACCGCGAGCGATCTTGACGGCATTTTCCACGGCTTCCGCGCCCGAGGTGAACAGCACGCTTTTGTAATGGGCGTCGCCGCCGATCATCTTGTTCAGCCGCGCGGCGACCTGGATGTAGTTTTCGTAGGCCACGACCTGAAAGCTGGCGTGGGAGATTTCACCGACCTGCCGGCGCACCGCTTCGACCACTTTGGGGTGGTTATGGCCGACGTTGAGCACGCCGATGCCGCCGACGAAATCCAGATAACGCTTGCCGTCGACATCCCACAGCTCGGCACCTTGTGCGCGCGCAGCCACTACCGGGTGAGCAGTGGCGATGCCGCGAGGCACATGTTGTTCGCGCAGGGCCAGCAGGCGTTGGTTTTCAGTCAGTGCAGAATTCATTTCGCTCTCCGTAATGCCAAGGGTGGCAGGTAATGTGATCAGGATAAGGAGTGGCCGGAATCACAAGCGCTGAAGTTCAGGTGGGGAATGCGGTGATCGACTGTTTTGCGGGGGCGTTACGAAACATTTCACTGTGGGGTGGTGTGTGGCCATGCAACGGTGGGGTGGATCAATTGTGGG
>CAURWS010000680.1:0-2889 GCA_963528485.1 uncultured Pseudomonas sp.
AAGCAGGTACCGGCAATAACCATGAAATCCGCCTGGCGCGGCGATGCCCGGATAACCTCGGCGCCGAAGCGTGCGATGTCGTGGGGCGCCGTGAAGGCGGTGGTCCTTTCCACGTAGCAGCAGGACAGGCCGAAGTTGTCCGGCCAAAGGGAGTTCTTGCGACCACAGTTGACAGCATTGCTCAGCACGTCTTCGAGCTTGCCCATGAAGATGTTTTTGTGGACTTGATCTTCTAACGGATCGGAAACGGTTTCCCGTTCGCCGATGGGGTACTGCTCGTTAGGAGCATCCGGGTCGATCCTGGTGAGATTGTATTGCATTGCCAAAGCCTCATTGTTTTAGCTTCGCCTGCCGATTACGACGACCAACGGGAGCCCAATCGAGCGCCCCTACCCGCCATAGGTAGACAAGACCTGCCAACAGAATTGCTATGAAAACGAGAGCTTCGGCGAAGCCGGTCCAGCCGCTTTCGCGGACGGACACAGACCAGGCGTACAGAAAGAGGGCTTCAATATCGAAAATCACGAACAGCATCGCGACCAGATAGAATTTTGCGGAGAGCCGCAGGCGGGCGCCGCCTGTAGGCAGCATGCCGGATTCGAACGGTTCGTTCTTGCTGCGGCCCCAGGCTTTGGAGCCGAGCAGGCTGGAGAGGCCAAGCATAAAGGCACAGAGGCCGATGACGCCCAAAAGGAAAATGGCGAAGCCCCAGTTGTGGGCAATCAAACCTGTCGATTCGGACATGCTGGCAATCCTTATCAGAGAGCAAGGGTCTCTGAGCTTGAAAAGAAGTAGAGGCAGTGACGATATGTCGCAGTGCGATCAATTCCGGGATTTTATGTGCAAAAGAAGAGCAAGTAAATTTTCTACATCAAATTTATTCACGGGATTAATGAGCCAGATCACGGTTTTGGTGCGCCAGGCCCCATGGCACGGGCATTAGCGCCCATTTTGTTAATTATGTTTCCCGCAACTGGTAATGAAAGTCCTGTCCTTTAATTGATAATCAATATCATTTGCAGCGTTCTTAAGGTTGCTTCTCTGCGAGTCAGGGAAGTTGAGGTTACTGCGTTCGTCAAATGAAGGTTTTGGCGGCGTCGCATTTAATTAACTTTTGTACGTCGATTTGTCATGTCTATCGACTAATGACCTACTACTTAGGTAGGTCATTAAGCGCCCCAAACGACAGAAGCCGCCCGAAGGCGGCCTCTGCGAAACGGCGGTCACTCAATGGAACTGTTCTTCTTCGGTCGAGCCGGTCAGGGCGGTGACCGAGGACTTGCCACCCTGGATCACGGTGGTCATGTCGTCGAAGTAGCCGGTGCCCACTTCCTGCTGGTGAGCCACGAAGGTGTAACCCTTGGCAGCGTCAGCAAACTCCTGCTCCTGCAGCTTCACGTAGGCGGTCATGTCGTTGCGGGCGTAGTCGTGCGCCAGGTTGAACATGCTGTGCCACATGTTGTGGATGCCGGCCAGGGTGATGAACTGGTGCTTGTAACCCATCGCCGACAGCTCGCGCTGGAATTTGGCGATGGTCGCGTCGTCCAGGTTCTTCTTCCAGTTGAAGGAAGGCGAGCAGTTGTACGACAGCAGCTGGTCCGGGTATTCCTTTTTGATCGCTTCGGCAAAGCGACGGGCCTCGTCCAGATCCGGCTTGGCGGTTTCGCACCAGATCAGGTCGGCGTAAGGCGCGTAGGCCAGGCCACGAGCAATGGCCTGATCGAGCCCTGCGCGCACCTTGTAGAAGCCTTCAGGGGTGCGGGTGCCCGTCACGAACGGCTGGTCGTACGGGTCGCAGTCCGAAGTGAGCAGGTCTGCCGCGTTGGCATCGGTACGGGCCAGGATGATGGTCGGAACGCCTGCGACGTCAGCCGCCAGACGAGCAGCGACCAGCTTCTGCACGGCTTCCTGAGTCGGCACCAGTACCTTGCCACCCATGTGACCGCATTTTTTCACCGAGGCCAGTTGGTCTTCGAAGTGCACGCCGGCAGCGCCTGCCTCGATCATGCTCTTCATCAGCTCGTAGGCGTTCAGTACGCCGCCGAAACCGGCTTCGGCGTCAGCCACGATGGGTGCGAAGTAGTCGATGTAGCCTTCGTCGCCCGGATTCTTGCCGGCTTTCCACTGGATCTGGTCGGCGCGGCGGAACGAGTTGTTGATGCGTTTGACCACGGTTGGCACCGAGTCCACCGGGTACAGCGACTGGTCGGGGTACATGGACTCGGCGGAATTGTTGTCCGCGGCCACTTGCCAGCCGGACAGGTAGATCGCCTGGATGCCGGCCTTGACCTGTTGCACGGCCTGGCCACCGGTCAGGGCGCCCATGCAGTTGACGAAGTCCTTGTCGGGACGGAAGGACGGCTTGGCGCCCTGAGTCACCAGGTTCCAGAGTTTTTCAGCGCCCAATTTGGCGAACGTGTGTTCTGGCTGGATCGAGCCACGCAGGCGGACGACGTCAGCAGCGGAGTAGGTGCGGGTCACGCCTTTCCAGCGTGGATTCTCGGCCCAGTCTTTCTCGGTGGCTGCAATTTGTTGTTCGCGTGTCAGTGCCATGGGGTAAACCTCGTCGCTTGGTCTTGTGAGTCTTGAGGTGAATCGCTTTGCTCTGCCAGCGCCTCAAGGTTTCTTGAAGGCGCACTTATGGGTGCTCACAGAATCGGAAAGCATTGGGTCACAGCCTGAATGTTTGTCGCGTTCACGGTGGTGAAGCGATGACGCTGCCTTTTGGGCGAAAAAGACGCGAACGTGCTCAATCTGGTTGAGTTAGAGCACGATCCTGAGGCTTTCTGCAAAGCCTCCGATTTGTGGGAGCGAGGCCATCATGCCTCGGCATTTTTGCCTCGTCAAACAATTTGTAGTGATATTTTCATCGCACTACATATTTTGTCT
>CAURWS010000681.1:0-2889 GCA_963528485.1 uncultured Pseudomonas sp.
TGCTCGGCCCGCTGTACGGCGTGATCACCGCCGATTACTGGCTGCTGCGCAAGGGTCGGGTCGATGTACCGCAGCTGTACAGCGAGGACCCGCGCGGCCCGTATCACTATTCGCGCGGGGTCAACCTGCGGGCGGTCGGGGCGTTCATCCCGGCGGCGCTGATTTCCATCATCACGGCGCTGGTGCCGGCCTTCGACTCGGTATCGCCGTTTTCCTGGCTGATGGGCGCGGCCATTGGCGCAGCGTTGTACCTGCTGCTGGCCGACCGTCGTAAAACCTTCAAGGACGTCAGTGGCGAGGCCATTGCCGTGCAAACCGTTCAGCACTGATCGCAAGCGAGAGACCGTCACCCATGCGTATTTTGATCGTCAACGTGAACACCACCCAATCGATGACCCAGACCATCGCCGAGCAAGCGCGCAGCGTCGCCTCCCCCGGCACCGAGATCATCGGCCTGACCCCGCGTTTCGGCGCCGAGTCGGTGGAAGGCAACTTCGAAAGCTATCTGGCGGCGATCGCCGTGATGGACCGGGTGCTGTCCTACGATCAGCCGTACGATGCGGTGATTCAGGCCGGCTACGGCGAACACGGCCGCGAAGGCCTGCAGGAATTGCTGGAAGTGCCGGTGGTGGACATCACCGAAGCCGCCGCCAGCCTGGCCATGCTGCTGGGGCATAAGTACTCGGTGGTGACCACGCTGGATCGCGCCGTGCCGCTGATCGAAGACCGTCTGAAACTCGCGGGCGTGTTCGAGCGCTGCGCCTCGGTACGCGCCAGCGGCATGAGCGTGCTGGAGCTGGAAGAAATGCCTGATCGCGCGCTGGAGGCGATTGCCGGCCAGGCGGTCGAAGCGGTCAAGCATGACAAGGCCGAAGTCATCTGCCTTGGTTGTGGCGGTATGGCCGGCCTGGATCAGCTGATTCGTGATCGTGCGAGGGTGCCAGTGGTGGATGGCGTGACCGCAGCAGTCGCGTTGGCAGAATCGCTGGTGCGGTTGGGGTTGAAGACGTCAAAAGTACGCACCTACGCGACACCGCGTCCGAAGAAGGTCATTGGCTGGCCGTTCAGCCTGTGAATCCTGAGCGCACCGAAGGCTGTTTCTGCCCGGAGGGCGTAGGAGCCTGACTTGTCGGCGATCGGCTGCGCAGCAGTCGTAAAATCTGTCGATGCAGGCTGCCTGGCACACCGCAGCGTCAGGTCTTGCTGCCGCTGCGCGCCAGATCGCTGGCAATGTGGAGCGCCACCCCGGCGGCTCCTAAGCCTTCGACACAAGCGCAGCGGCATTAGCACCTCCAGCCACCACGCCGTCCGCGAAGAATCAAACGCCAATTCGCCCGCTCCGTTCAAATCGTTTAGTATCCCCGCCGCCGGTTTCCACTCGGAATTAATAGGGAATCCCCGAGCCCGACTGTGTGGGCTCAAACGGAACTGTCCCCGCAACTGTAGGCGCTGAGCCGTGCTTCCCGTTCGCCACTGGGTTACCCCGGGAAGGCCGAAGCACGGCGACGACGCGCCAGTCAGGAGACCTGCCGGCAAGCGTCAATCATTCACCGGCGGGGTGTCCGGGGGAGGACTCCCGTGCGCACCTGTTGAGGGTGATCTGTGCTTGCCTCTTCGTCACGAATGCAATCCGGGATGTGCTTTCCAGTGCCCGCGCCGACCGTCAGGTCCACTGGAGAATCCCGATGTCGTTGCGCCGCCTTGCCCCGTTGTTCGCCGGTCTGAGCCTGTCCGGTGCCGCCCTCATGTCCCCCGCCGCTGTCGCCGCACCGACGCACTACCCGCTGACGATCGGCAACTGCGGCATGCCGCTGACCTTCGCCCAGGCGCCGCACAAGACCGTGACCATTGGCCAGGCCGCCACCGAAATGCTCTATGCCCTGGGCCTGAGCGATCAGGTGATCGGCACGTCCCTGTGGTTCAACGAAACCCTGCCGCAGTTCAAAGACGCCAACGCCAAAATCGAACGACTGGCCGACAACGCCCCAAGCTTTGAATCGGTGATCGGCAAGCGCCCGGATTTCGTGCCAGTGCAGTTCGAGTGGATGGTCGGCCCGCAAGGTGCAGTGGGCACCCGCCAGCAGTTTCAGGACCTGAAGATTCCGGCCTACATCCTGCCGTCGGACTGCGAGAACAAGAACAACCTGGTCGGCGCCGACGGCACGCGGCTTGAGGCCTTTAGCGTCGACACGCTGTACAAGAGCATCGCGCAACTGGCGCAGATCTTCGACGTGCAGGACCGTGGCCAGCAACTGATCGACAGCTACAAGTCCCGTTTAGCCCAGGCTGTCGAAAAGGCCAAGCAACACGATGCGAGCAAGGTTTCGGCGGCGTTCTGGTTCTCCAGCCCCGACATCAACACCGACCCTTACGTCGCCGGCCGCAAGGGCATCCCCAACTTCATGCTCGAGACTCTGGGCATTGGCAACATCATCGATTCAGACGAAGAGTGGCCAACCGTGGGCTGGGAAACCATCGCCAAGGCCAACCCGACGATCCTGGTGATCGCGCGCATGGACCGCCGCCGCTTCCCTGCCGACGACCATGAGAAGAAACTGGCCTTCCTCAAATCCGACCCGGTCACCCGCAACATGGACGCCGTGAAAAACAACCGCATCGTGATCATGGACGCCAGCGCCATGGAATCCAGCGTTCGCCTGTTCGACGGCATCGAACAACTGGCCAAGGCCACTCACGCACAATGAATGTCCTGAACGTCCCGCGCCTGCTGGGCCACACGCTATGGGTCAGCGCGCTGTTACTGCTGGCGATTGTCGCGGGGGTGGCGATTGGCGAGACGTCGATCAGCCTGCCGGTGATCTTCCAGGTGCTGGCCAACAAGCTATGGGCGGCGGGATTTGCGGTCGACCCGATCGATGAAGGCATCGT
>CAURWS010000682.1:0-2876 GCA_963528485.1 uncultured Pseudomonas sp.
TGGTATGGCTTGGCGAGGGCAGTTTGTAACAGGTTTGTCCCAGTTTGGGAGGGCTGGTTGATGGTCATCGGCTGAAACCCCTGTATCCATTGGGTTTAGCCTCATCACGTCGAGTTCTACAGCAACTATAAAGTCAGCCGCGACCTGATCGAGCTGCGTAACCTGGCTCAGGTGGCCGAGTTGATGATCGCCTCGGCCATGGCGCGCAAGGAAAGCCGTGGGCTGCATTACACGCTGGATTACCCGGACATGCTGCCTGAGGCGGTTGACACTATTCTGGTGCCGCCCACCTACGGCGACTGAATTTCAGGCGCAGACGCAGGCGTCGGTGAAGATCCGGCGCCATCGCGTCGCCTGGGATGCACAGGCTGCGGATCCACAGGCGGTTCAGCCAATGCCCGCTCATGAGGCGAAACCTCAGCACCACCAGATGCGGCCGCGCCATGCTGTCCCGACACAGTTGCACAGGCTGCCAGCCATCGCGCGGGTTCCACAGAGACCAGCCGCCAGGGTCGCGGCGCAAGCCGCTGAATGCCCGCGGATCACTCAAGTGAATGGACCGGGGCAGCGTACGCACCCCGTGAAGCACGCACAGCAACGCGCCGACCGATTGGGCCCAAAGCGGGATTTCAAGCAGGAAAATCGAGATCAGTGCCAGCGCCTGCGCACCGAGATAGGCCGTCAGCAGGGCGCGAGAGCGCTGCCAACGGCATTCGAAACGGTCATTTCGGCTGGACACGGTCCAGAATCATGCGGACCATGCGTTGCAGCTCGGGATCTTCCGACTCGCTGCGCTCCATGAACCAGCCGAACATGTCCTGATCCTCGCAGGTCAAAAGGCGAACGTAGAGCGCGCGGTCGACTTCGTTGAGCGATGAATAGACCTCTTTGACAAACGGCACCAGCAGGACGTCCAGCTCAAGCATGCCGCGTCGGCTGTGCCAGAACAGACGGTTGAGTTCAATTTGTTCGACCATGAAACGCTCCTCGAATTTGCCGGCGAGTATACAGGGGCATCCTCGATGGGCGTACCCGCAGTTAGTCGCAGGTTTTTACGCCTGCCTATTATCAGAGCTCAGATATACCCAATCACCTGGCTGGGCACTATGATGGTGCCCCAGACTTCTACCCCTGCGATGACTCATGGCCGATTCAGCTTTTTTCTGCCCGCTCTCCCACGAAGGTGTGCTTGCCGTTCGCGGCGTGGACGCCAGCAAATTTCTTCAAGGCCAACTGACCTGCAACATGGATTACCTGAGCGACGCCAAAGCCACGCTCGGTGCCCGCTGCACGCAGAAAGGCCGCATGCAGTCCAGCTTTCGCATCCTGCTGGAAGGCGATGGCGTCGTACTGGCCATGGCTAGCGAGCTGGTCGAGGCGCAATTGCTGGACCTGAAAAAATACGCCGTTTTCTCCAAATCCAAACTGACGGACGAAAGCGCTGCCTGGGTGCGCTTCGGCCTGAACGCAGCCGATGCCGCGCTGGCGAGCCTGGGTCTGGACCTGGCTCAGGACACCGATGCCGTGGCCCGCGCCAACGACTTGGTCGCCATCCGCGTCTCCCCTGCCCGCGCCGAACTCTGGGTTCGTGCCGATCAGGCCGCCGACGTGCAAGCGCGTCTGGCTGCGCAACTGCCGCAAGGCGAACTTAACGATTGGCTGCTGGGACAGATTCGCGCCGGTATCGGTCAAGTGTTTGCCCAGACTCGCGAAGAATTCATCCCGCAGATGATCAACCTGCAGGCCGTGGGCGGCGTGAGCTTCAAGAAGGGCTGCTACACCGGGCAGGAAATCGTCGCGCGTATGCAGTACCTGGGCAAACTCAAGCGTCGGCAATATCGCCTGTCGCTGGAAGGCATCGATTTGCCTGCACCGGGCGTTGAACTGTTTTCTCCGGTGCACAACAGCTCGGTGGGCAATGTGGTAGTGGCGGCGCGCAATGGCTCGCACGTCGAACTGCTGGCCGTTTTGCAGGCCGATGCGGTAGAAAATGGCAACATTCACCTGGGCGCGGCCGATGGCCCGCCTCTGCAACTGGGCCAGTTGCCTTACACGTTGGACGCCAAGCTTGAAACACAGCGTTGAGCCGTAGTTATCCACCCCGGGCCGCCGCGCGGCGCGGGGTTGAGCGCAATGCACTTTCCAGAGATCCGATATGAGTAGCATGGCTGACAAGGTGCAGAAGGATCTGATCAAGGCGATCGACAAGGACGCCCTGTTTCTGCCGACGCTCCCTGAAGTGGCAATGAAAATCCGTCTGGCGGCGGAAGACTCGGAAATCTCTATCGCCGACCTGTCCAAGGTCATCGGCAGTGATACCGCACTGTCCGCACGCCTGATCAAAGTGGTGAACAGCCCGCTGCTACGGCCCAATTTCGAGGTCAGCGACGTGCTGACCGCTGTGCGCCGTCTGGGCGTGAACTACAGCTGCAACTTGGCGATCGGCCTGGTGGTGGAGCAGATGTTTCACGCCAAATCCGACGTCATCGAAGCCAAAATGCGCGACATCTGGAAGCTGAGCCTGCAAGTGGCCGGGATCAGCAGCCTGCTGAGCCTGCGACGCGGACACCTTAAAGCCGACCGGGCCACCCTCGCCGGCCTGATCCACCTGATCGGCGTGCTGCCGATCCTCACCTACGCCGAAGACAATTTCGAGCTGCTGGCCGATTCGATCAGCCTTAATCACGTCATCGAATGCATTCACCCGATCATCGGCGAACGCCTGCTGCGCTCGTGGGATTTCCCCGAAGCGCTGGCGATCGTACCCAGGCAATTCCAGAATTTCAGCCGACTGTCCGAGCAGGCTGATTACGTGGACCTGGTGCAGGTCGCCTCCGTGCATGTGCACGAGGCCACCGGCAGGCCCTATCCGAACC
>CAURWS010000683.1:0-2872 GCA_963528485.1 uncultured Pseudomonas sp.
CTCGCCGGTCTGCTGGCACTGGCGCAGGGTCAGCGTCACCTCACTGGACAGCTTGGCGACCTGGGCCGCGCCCGGCACCAGCTCCGTGTCCAGCGAGGTGCTGACCTGCTCGCTGGCACTGGCGATCAACTCCGACGCCTGGGCCAGCATCTGCCCGCTCTGCTCGGTGGCGCGGGCAATACGCGCCAGCTCCGGGGCATGGGCGGCGATGTCCACCGAAGCGGCCAGACTCTCTCCCAGACGCGTGTGCAAGGTCTTGCTGAAGCCGTTGAGGCGAGTGTTCAGCGGCGAATGCTCGGACAGCTGCACTGTCAGGTCCAGATCCTCGAACAACAGGTTAAGGGCATCATCGTCATGGGCCCGGCGTTTGTTGGCGCGCAATGAAAACATCTGGCATCTCCCTCCGTGTGTCCGAGGGCTGCTGCAAGCACAGTGCCATCATCCATCGGAGGGTAAAGCGTGACTTCGGGCGCTGAGGTCGTTCGCAGAGTGCCCGAAATCAAGCGATTCGCGAGTGGGCGAGATTTTTTTGGTGCACCGTGGCAGCCATTCACGACAGCGCTCCTGGGCGCGAATCCCCGGTCTTGAGCTGCCCGTGAGTGGTTCCTGACGCAGGTTTCACTGTTTCCCTGCCCCAGGCCTGTGCTTACATCGAAGGGTTCCTGAACGTGAACAGGCTCATGGATGTCCACCTTGTGTCACCTACTGAAGGAGAACCTCATGCTCAAACGTCCCCTCGGCAACACCGGTCTGAACATCGCCCCGCTGGTGTTTGGCGGCAACGTGTTTGGCTGGACCCTTTCCGAGAAGACCAGCTTCGCGGTCCTCGATGCCTTCGTCGACCACGGCTTCAACGCCATCGACACCGCCGACGTCTACTCGGCCTGGGCGCCGGGCAATGCCGGTGGCGAATCGGAGACCATCATCGGCCGCTGGTTCCAGCAGCGTCCGGGCATGCGCGACAAGGTCACGCTCTTCACCAAGGTTGGTTCGCAAATGGGCTCGCCCGAGAAAAAAGGCCTGTCGAAACGCTGGATTCTGCAAGCGGTGGAAGACTCCCTCAGCCGCCTGCAGACCGATCATATCGACCTGTACTTCTCCCACTGGCCTGACCCGCAAACCCCCCACGAAGAAACCCTGAGCGCTTACGCCGATCTGCGCAGCGCCGGGAAAATCAACGCCATCGGCGCCTCCAACTACGACGCCAAACTGCTCAGCGCCGCCTTGAAAGCCGCCCACGCCCACGATTTGCCGGCGTATCAGGCGATCCAGCCGGAATACAACCTGTACGACCGCGCAAGTTTTGAGGGCGAGCTGCGCGATCTGTGCATCGCCGAGAACATTGGCGTGGTGACTTACTACAGTCTGGCCTCGGGTTTTCTCTCCGGAAAATACCGCTCTGAAGCTGACCTGGGCAGCAGCAAGCGCGGCAAGGGCGTGGGCAAATACCTGAATGATAAGGGCCTGAGATTACTCGCGGCGCTGGATTCGGTAGCAGCCGATCATGCTGCCAAGCCAGCGGAAGTGGCACTGGCCTGGTTGATTGCCAGCCGTGGCGTGACAGCGCCGATCGCCAGCGCGACCAGCGTCGAGCAGGTGGTGAGCTTTGCCAAGGCCGCCAGCCTGAAGCTCACCGGGGAGCAGTTCAAAGCGTTGACTGACGCCCTATAACCCGCAACCGCCCTCTGTAGCAGCCCGGCCGGGCTGCTACAGAAGTTCTCCGTTATCGGGCAAGCAGCTTCGCATAGCTGTTCAAGTCGATATTCCCGCCACTGATGATCACCCCCACCCGCTGCCCCTTCAGCTGCGCAGCCATTTCCCGCGCCGCAGCGAAGCCCAGACACCCGGTCGGCTCGACCACCATTTTCATGCGCTCGGCGAAGAAGCGCATGGCATCCACTAACTGCGCGTCGCTGGCCACGAGGATGTCGTCGACGTCGCGTTTGATGATGCCAAAAGTGTAGTTGCCCAGGCATTGCGTTTGCGCGCCATCGGCGATGGTTTTCGGGGTGTCGATCTTGACGATATGGCCGCTGCGCAGAGATTGCTGGCCATCGTTACCCGCCTCGGGTTCGACGCCGTAGAGCTTGCAGTTCGGTGCCAGGGCCCGGGTCGCCAGCGCAGAGCCGCTGAGCAGCCCGCCGCCACCGAGACAGATGAACAGCGCATCCAGAGAGCCTACTTCCTCGAACAACTCCTTGGCGGCCGTGCCCTGCCCTGCAAGGATGTCCGGGTGATCGTAAGGCGGGATCAGCGTCAGGCCGTGCTCTTGAGCGAGCTTGCGGCCAATCGCCTCGCGGTCTTCCTTGTAGCGGTCGTAGACCACCACTGTCGCGCCGTATTCCTTGGTCGCGGCCACCTTGGCGGCGGGGGCGTCGTGGGGCATGACGATGGTCGCCGGAATGCCCAGCAACTGCGCCGACAGCGCAATGCCTTGCGCGTGATTGCCTGACGAAAACGCCACCACGCCCTGCTTGCGCTGGGTGGCGTCGAACTTCGACAGCGCATTGAAGGCGCCACGAAACTTGAACGCGCCCATGCGCTGATAGTTCTCGCACTTGAAAAACACCTCGGCGCCCAACTCGCGATTCACAGTGCGCGAAGTCAAAACCGGGGTCTTGTGGGCATGGCCTTCGATACGTTTTGCGGCAGCCACCACATCGTCATACGTCGGGAGCACGAGCGTTTCCATATTCACCCTCAAAGGTTCGATTCAAAGAAGCCCTCGTTTGCCGAGGGTCAGCCAATACTCAAACGATGATCGATCAGCCCGGCAGCAGCGCCATGGCTTCGACTTCCACGGCAAGGCCGTAATGCAACTGCGCGACACCAGCCACCGCCCGGGCCGGGCGATGTTCACCCAGCCATTGCG
>CAURWS010000684.1:0-2868 GCA_963528485.1 uncultured Pseudomonas sp.
ATCCTGAAAAGCACGGTCAGCCGCGCAAAGGTTTCTTCGGCTGGTTCAACCGCACTTTCGACCGTGGCGTTCTGAGCTACGAGCGTGGCGTGAGCAACGTCATTCGCCACAAGTTCCCGGCGTTCCTGGTCTACATCGCGATCTTCGCGGGCATGATCTGGATGTTCACCCGCATCCCGACCGCCTTCCTGCCTGAAGAAGACCAGGGCGTGATTTTCGCCCAGGTTCAGACGCCACCCGGTTCAACTGCCGAGCGGACTCAAGGCACGCTGGACAAGATGCGCGACTATCTGCTGACCGACCCGGGCGTCAAATCGGTGTTCTCGGTCAACGGCTTCAACTTCGCAGGCCGCGGTCAAAGTTCGGGGCTTGCGTTCGTGCTGCTCAAATCGTGGGAAGATCGCGACGCCTCCAACAGCGTGTTCGAAGTGGCCAAGCGGGCCCAGCAACACTTCTTCGGCTTCCGTGACGCCATGTCCTTCGCCGTCGTCCCCCCCGCGGTACTGGAGTTGGGTAACGCCACCGGTTTCGACCTGTACCTGCAGGATCAGGCGGGCCTGGGCCATGAAAAGCTCATGCAGGCACGTAACCAGCTGCTGGGCCTGGCCTCGCAGAGCAAGATCCTGGCGGGCGTACGACCTAACGGTCTGACGGACGAGCCACAGTACCAACTGATTATCGATGACGAAAAAGCCCGCGCCCTGGGCGTGACCCAGTCGGACATCAACACCACCCTCTCGGTGGCGATGGGCGGCAGCTACGTCAACGACTTCATCGACCGCGGTCGGGTGAAGAAGGTGTACATCATGGGCAATGCGAAATCGCGGATGAGCCCTGAAGACCTGAAGAAGTGGTACGTGCGCAACGCCAGCGGCACCATGGTTCCGTTCGATGCCTTCGCGGGCGGCGAATGGGTCTACGGTTCGCCAAAACTATCCCGTTACAACGGTGTACCGGCCGAAGAGATTCTGGGTACACCGGCACCGGGCTACAGTACCGGTCAGGCGATGGCCGAGATCGAAAACCTGGCGAAACAACTGCCGCAGGGCATCGGTTACTCCTGGACCGGTCTGTCGTTCGAAGAGCGCCTCTCCGGCTCCCAGGCACCGGCGCTGTATGCGATCTCGGTACTGGTGGTCTTCCTCTGTCTGGCAGCGCTGTATGAAAGCTGGTCGATTCCGATCGCTGTTCTGCTCGTCGTGCCGCTGGGGGTTATTGGTGCACTGATGGCAACCAGCCTGCGCGGTCTGTCGAACGACGTATTTTTCCAGGTGGGCCTGTTGGTGACGGTGGGTCTGGCGGCGAAAAACGCCATTCTGATCGTCGAGTTCGCCAAGGAACTGCATGAGCAGGGCAAGTCGCTGATGGATGCGGCAGTGGAAGCGTGCCGGATGCGTCTGCGTCCGATCGTGATGACGTCCATGGCGTTCATCCTCGGCGTGGTGCCGCTGACCATCTCCACCGGCGCCGGCTCCGGTAGCCAGCATTCGATCGGCACAGGCGTGATCGGCGGTATGATTACCGCGACCATCCTGGCGATCTTCTGGGTACCGCTGTTCTTCGTATCGGTATCCGGGTTGTTCAAGAGCAAACAGAAACACATCCCACACGATGAGGCTGGCCAATGAGCAAGTCCCTCTGGCAGTGACCGCGATCGTTCTTAGCGGCTGCTCGTTGATCCCCGATTACAAGCAGCCTGCGGCACCGGTGGCTGCGCAGTACCCGCAAGGTCCGGCGTATTCGCCGGACAATGCCGCCAATCAGGCGGCTGCCGAACAGGGCTGGCGTCAGTTCTTCCAGGACCCTGCCCTGCAGCAACTGATCCAGACCGCCCTGAGCAATAATCGCGACCTGCGCGTCGCGGCCCTGAACATCGACGCCTACCGGGCGCAGTACCGCATCCAGCGTGCGGACCTGTTCCCGGCGGTCGCCGCCGATGCCACCGGTACCCGTCAGCGGGTACCGGCCGACCTGTCGCAAAGCGGTCAGGCAGGCATCACCAGTCAGTACTCGGTCGGTCTGGGCGTCAGTGCCTATGAGCTGGACCTGTTCGGTCGCGTTCGCAGCCTCAGCGAGCAAGCGCTGGAAACCTACTTCGCCAGCGAAGAGGCCCGTCGCAGCACACAGATCAGCCTGGTGGCCAACGTCGCCAACGCTTATCTGACCTGGGAAGCCGACAAGGAGCTGCTCAAGCTGACTCAGGACACCCTCGTTGCCTTCGAAGAAAGCTTTCGCCTGACCTCGCGCAGCAACGAAGTCGGTGTCGCCTCGGCGCTGGATCTGGCGCAGTCGCGCACCTCGGTGGAAAGTGCTCGCGTCAAGCTGGCGCAGTACCAGCGTCTGGTCGCGCAAGACGAGAACAACCTGGTCTTGCTGCTGGGCACCGGTCTGCCCGCCAACCTGCCGGCCTCCAAACCGTTGAGCGCTGACATGCTCAACGAGATGCCAGCAGGCCTGCCGTCCGAGCTGCTGCAACGTCGTCCGGACATCCTTCAGGCCGAACACAGCCTCAAGGCGGCCAACGCCAACATCGGTGCGGCACGCGCTGCGTTCTTCCCGAGCATCAGCCTCACGGCCAGTGCCGGGACGGCAAGCGGCGATCTGAGCGGCTTGTTCAAGGGCGGTTCGGGCACCTGGCTGTTCACGCCGAAGATCAACCTGCCGATCTTCAACGCCGGCAGCCTGCGTGCGAGCCTGGACTACTCGAAGATCCAGAAGGACATCGGCGTCGCCAACTACGAGAAGGCGATTCAGACAGCCTTTCAGGAAGTCTCCGACGGCCTGGCCTCGCGCAAGACCTTCACCGATCAGCTCAAGGCGCAGAACGATTTCGTCGCCGCCAACCAGGATTACTACCGCCTGGCGGAG
>CAURWS010000685.1:0-2867 GCA_963528485.1 uncultured Pseudomonas sp.
TCGGGCCAGCGCCAAGAATCAGGATGCTTTTTATGTCTGTACGTTTTGGCATGGGTTGTCACTCGAATCCTGTGTCAGTCGGCAAGCCGTCTTGAACATTCTCTGAGGTGGCCGGGCGGGCGTTCGGATCGGGTCCGGCTCGCCGCAGCCACCTGCTCGCTACAGTCGCAAGTCAGCCGCTCAGCGGCGCTTGGCCATGGCTGTGATAAAGCGATCAAACAGCGGCGCGACGTCGTTAGGGCCCGGGCTCGCTTCAGGGTGACCCTGGAAGCTGAACGCGTCCTTGTCGGTGCGCTCGATACCTTGCAGGGTGCCGTCGAACAGCGATTTGTGGATCGCGCGAACGTTGCCTGGCAGGGTGGCTTCGTCTACCGCAAAACCGTGGTTCTGGCTGGTGATCATGACCACGCCGGTGTCCAGATCCTGGACCGGGTGGTTGGCGCCGTGGTGGCCGTGACCCATCTTGACGGTCTTGGCACCGGAGGCCAAGGCCAGCAGTTGATGACCCAGGCAGATGCCAAACACCGGAATTTCGGTCTGCAGCACGTCCTTGATCGCCTGGATCGCGTAGTCGCAAGGCTCAGGATCGCCCGGGCCGTTGGACAGGAACACGCCATCCGGATTCAGCGCCAGCACTTCGCTGGCCGGGGTCTGGGCAGGCACCACGGTCACGCGGCAGCCGCGCTCGACGAGCATGCGCAGGATGTTGGTCTTGACGCCGTAGTCGTAGGCCACGACGTTGTACGGCAAGTCAGCGGCAGCGATTTCCGGATGGCTGTCGGTTTTCAGGCTCCAGACGCTGGAGCGCCATTCGTAGCGTTCCTTGGTGCTGACTTCTTTCGCCAGATCCATGCCCTTGAGGCCCGGGAAGCCGCGAGCAGCAGCGATGGCGGCTTCTTCGGAAACGTTGTCACCGGCCATGATGCAGCCGTTCTGTGCGCCTTTCTCACGCAGGATGCGGGTCAGGCGACGGGTGTCGATGCCGGCGATGGCGACGACGTTGTTGGCTTTCAGATAGTCGGCCAGGGACATCTTGTTACGCCAGTTGCTCGCTACCAGTGGCAGGTCACGAATCACCAGGCCCGCCGACCATACGCGATCGGACTCGGCGTCTTCCGGCGTGGTGCCGGTGTTGCCGATGTGAGGGTAAGTCAGGGTGACGATTTGCTGGGCATAGGAAGGATCGGTAAGGATTTCCTGATAGCCGGTCATTGCGGTGTTGAACACCACCTCACCAACGGTTTGACCGTCGGCTCCAATGGCTTCGCCGCGAAAAATGCTGCCATCAGCAAGGGCGAGTATGGCTGGCTTAGTCAAGAAGACCTCCCGTAATAAAGCCTGAAAGGGCGATCGCAGGTTGTAAAAAAGCGGAATGACGTATTGACACGTCACCCCGCTTTTTTTCATCGAATTATCTGCGCGCTTTTAGTGGACACACTAAAGCTGTAGCTTACAGAAAAATGCTTTTTTAATCCACCGCTAAAACGCCTTCAAGGCAGGGGAATGCGACAGGACATCGCGTAGCGATTAAAAACTGCGGGCAGGATACAGGGAAACCCCCTTCTCCGCCCGCTTTGTTGCGTTTATTGCCGGTACTGCGCAGGGGAAATCAGTGCAGATCGAGCACGTCTTGCATGTCGTACAGACCCGCCGCCTTGCCATCGAGCCACAATGCCGCACGCACCGCGCCCTTGGCGAAGGTCATGCGGCTAGACGCCTTGTGGGAGATTTCCAGACGCTCACCTTCGGCTGCGAACAGCACCGTGTGATCGCCCACCACATCACCACCGCGAACCGTGGCAAAGCCGATGGTCTCGCGCTCACGCACGCCGGTGCAGCCTTCACGCCCATAGACCGCGACCTTGTTCAGGTCGCGCCCCAGCGCATTGGCCACCACTTCGCCCATGCTCATCGCCGTACCCGAAGGCGCGTCGACCTTGTTGCGGTGGTGCGCTTCGATGATCTCGATGTCGGCATCTTCGCCCATCACTCGCGCCGCCAGATCCAGCAGCTTGAACGACAGGTTCACGCCTACGCTGAAGTTGGAGGCGAAGACGATCGGGATGTCCTTGCTGGCTTCGAGCAGGGTGTGTTTCTGCTCGGCGTTCAGCCCTGTGGTGCCGATCACCATGGCCTTGCCCGCCTTGCGGCAGGACGCCAGGTTTTTCAGCATCACCTCAGGCAACGTAAAGTCGATCAGCACGTCGAACTCGTCGAGCACCTGCTCCAGATGACCGGTCAACTGCACCCCGATGCGGCCCAGCGACGCGAGCTCACCCGCGTCAGCGCCGATCATCGTGCTGCCCGGGCGAACGACCGCCGCGGTCAGCCCGGCCTGAGGGGCGCGCAATTGCACAGCCTCGATCAGGTTCTTGCCCATGCGCCCGGCAGCGCCCATTACAGCAATACGTCGCATGCCCTGCTCCTTAGAGGTCGCCGAAGAAACGCTTCACGCCCTCGAACCAGCCGCTGGCCTTGGGCGAGTGCGAGCTGTCCCCTTCCAGAGAGGCACGCAGCTCTTCGAGCAATTCACGCTGACGACGGCTCAGGTTGACCGGAGTCTCGACCGCCACGCGGCACATCAGATCGCCCGCACCACCACCGCGCACAGGGGCGACACCCTTGCCACGCAGACGGAACTGCTTGCCGGTCTGGGTTCCCTCGGGGATCTTCAGCTTGACGCGACCGTCCAGTGTCGGCACTTCCAGCTCGCCACCCAGGGCGGCGTCAGTGAAGCTGATCGGCACTTCGCAGTACAGATGTTTGCCGTCGCGCTGGAAAATATCGTGCTCGCGGACGTTGATGACCACGTACAGGTCGCCCGTCGGGCCGCCCTGCACACCCGCCTCGCCCTCACCGGACAGACG
>CAURWS010000686.1:0-2858 GCA_963528485.1 uncultured Pseudomonas sp.
GCGTTGGGAATTGCCGAGTCTCATTAAAGAGACTGACCGTCTCTTTTTGTGGACAGACGCCGATCCCCCTGTAGCAGCACGGCTTGCCGGCGGTTGCGCCTTGGAAATCGCTGCCGTCGGCAAGCCGGACTGCTATAGGGGAACGTGCACCGTCTCTAAAAAGAGACAAAACTGAGTACGAGCTCTAGTTCACGAATAAATAATCTATATAAATCAAACATTTAGCGAACTGGCATAAAACTGGCTATACCTCCTGTCTAGCGGCTCGACCGCGTTCATAACAAAAACAACAGGAGACACTCGATGAGTGTGATCATCGCCTTGGCAGCCCTCGCGCTGTTGATGCTGGCTGCATACCGTGGTTACAGCGTTATCCTTTTTGCCCCCATTGCCGCACTGGGCGCGGTGTTGCTGACCGATCCGTCCGCCGTGGCCCCGGCCTTTACCGGCGTGTTCATGGACAAGATGGTCGGCTTCGTCAAACTCTACTTCCCGGTTTTCCTGCTCGGCGCCGTGTTCGGCAAGCTGATCGAGCTGTCCGGTTTCTCGCGCTCCATCGTCGCTGCCGCCATCAGGCTGCTGGGCACCCGCCAGGCGATGCTGGTGATCGTACTGGTCTGCGCCCTGCTCACTTACGGCGGCGTTTCGCTGTTCGTGGTGGTGTTCGCGGTTTACCCGTTCGCGGCGGAGATGTTCCGCCAGAGCAACATCCCCAAACGCCTGATCCCGGCCACCATCGCCCTGGGTGCGTTCTCCTTCACCATGGACGCCCTGCCCGGCACGCCGCAGATCCAGAACATCATCCCCTCGACCTTCTTCAACACCACCGCCTGGGCCGCGCCGTGGCTGGGCCTGATCGGCACCGCGTTCGTGTTCTGCGCCGGCATGCTGTTTCTGCAGCGCCAGCGCAACAAGGCGCAACGGGCCGGCGAAGGCTATGGCACCGAGCTGCGCAACGAGCCGGAAACCCCTGAGAACATCAGCCTGCCCAACCCGCTGATCGCCCTGGCGCCGCTGTTGCTGGTCGGTGTGATGAACCTGCTGTTCACCCAGTGGATTCCGCAGTGGTACGGCAAGACCCACAGCCTGGCCCTGCCCGGCATGGCGGCCCCGGTACAGACCGACATCGCCAAGATCACCGCCATCTGGGCGGTGGAAGCCGCCTTGCTGGTGGGGATTGTCTTTGTGCTGGTGTTTGCCTTGCGTACCGTCAAATCCAAGCTCGCCGAAGGCAGCAAGGGTGCGGTCAGCGGCGCGTTGCTGGCGGCTATGAACACGGCGTCGGAATATGGTTTCGGCGCGGTCATCGCCTCGCTGCCAGGCTTTCTGGTGCTGGCCGACTGGCTCAAGTCGATCCCTAATCCGCTGGTCAATGAAGCCATCACCGTGACCCTGCTGGCCGGGATCACCGGCTCCGCGTCAGGGGGCATGAGCATTGCGCTGGCGGCGATGTCCGATAGCTTCATCTCCGCCGCCCACGCCGCCAACATCCCGCTGGAAGTGCTGCACCGGGTCGCGGCCATGGCCAGTGGCGGCATGGACACCCTGCCCCACAACGGCGCCGTGATTACCCTGCTCGCGGTCACCGGCCTGACCCACCGCGAAGCCTACAAAGACATTTTCGGCATCACCCTCATCAAGACCCTGGCGGTCTTCGTGGTGATTGCGACTTTCTATGCAACCGGCATCGTATGAGGAATCGAACATGAGTCTGCAAGGCAAAACCGCACTGGTCACCGGCTCCACCAGCGGCATCGGCCTGGGCATTGCCCTGACCCTGGCCAAGGCCGGCGCCAGCCTGGTGTTGAACGGCTTTGGCGACGCGTCGGCAGTGATCGAAGAGGTCAAGCAGTACGGCGGCAAGGTCGGCCATCACCCGGCGGACGTCAGCGACGTGGCGCAGATCGCCGACATGATCGCCTACGCCGAGCGCGAATTCGGCGGTGTCGACATTCTGGTCAACAACGCCGGGATCCAGCACGTCGACGCCGTGGAAGACTTCCCGGTGGAGAGCTGGGACAAGATCATCGCCATCAACCTGTCCTCGGTGTTTCACAGCACCCGCCTGTGCCTGCCGGCCATGCGCGCCAAGGGCTGGGGGCGGATCGTCAACATCGCTTCGGTACACGGCCTGGTGGGCTCCACCGGCAAGGCGGCCTATGTCGCGGCCAAACACGGGGTGATCGGGCTGACCAAGGTGGTGGGGCTGGAAACGGCTACCAGCAACGTCACTTGCAACGCCATTTGCCCGGGCTGGGTGCTGACGCCGCTGGTGCAGAAGCAGATTGATGATCGCGGCGCCGAAACCGGCGATCTGGAGCAGGCCAAGCATGACTTGCTGGCGGAGAAGCAGCCGTCGCTGGAATTCGTGACGCCGTCGCAGCTGGGTGAACTGGCGCTGTTCCTGTGCAGCGAGGCTGGAGCACAGGTGCGCGGCGCGGCGTGGAATATTGATGGCGGGTGGTTGGCGCGTTAGGTAAGACTGGTACTGCCCTGTGGGAGCCGGCTTGTTGGCGAAAGCGTCATGTCAGTCACCTCATGGGGCGCAGACAAACAGCATTCGCCAGCAAGCCGGCTCCCACAATGTACGTGTGCCAGTAGTTGAAATCAGGATAGCCCGCCCGGCTCATCCCGCTCATCCACCAACCCCCAATCCTTCACATCCACCTGCGCAGCTGGTTGTGGCGCCGAGGGTGGGGTGGTGATGGTGGTCACACCCGCTTCTGCATGCAGCTTCAGGCGCAGGCGCACGTTGTTCGCGGAGTCGGCGTTCTTCAGTGCTTCATCCTCGGTAATCGCACCCTCAACGGCCAGGTCATACAGCGCGTTGTCGAACGTCTGCATGCCCAGGTTGGTGG
>CAURWS010000687.1:0-2854 GCA_963528485.1 uncultured Pseudomonas sp.
GACTGGTTCTGGCTGATCAACGCGGCAACGGTGATCAGGCTGCGGTCCCTTGGCGTCAGATCGGTACGCCGCCACAGGTCGCCAAACAGCACATCATTGGTGTAGCGGGCCAGTTCCGGCGCGGTCGCGCCGATCGCGCCTTGCACCGACGCGCGCCGCTTGGCCTCGCTGTCCGCATCCAGTTGCAACGGTTCGCTGGGTGGCGGAGTGATCTGCTCGGGGTCCAGCCCACGCTCGGCGAACGCCTGTTTGGCCACACCCACCGCCGACATCGCGTTGGGCCAGCCGCTGTAGAACGCCAGGTGAGTGATCAGCGCGGTGATCTCGCCGGGTTTGACGCCATTGTCCAGCGCCAGCTTGATGTGCCCGGTCATCTGCGCCGTCTGACCACTGGCCAGCAGCGCCGCAAGGGTGATCAGGCTACGATCGCGCGGCACCAGTTGCGGGCGCTTCCAGACTTCACCGAACAACAGGTGGGTGGTGTAGGCATAGAGTTGCGGCGTGACTTCCAGCACATCCGGCGAGGGTTTGGGGTCAGGGCGGGGTTTGCCTTCTTCGGCACTGGCCAGCGCGGAAAACAGCACGCTGGCCAAGGCAGTGGTCATCAGTTTCATCGGTTCGGACTCCTTGGACAGGCCTCCATGCTAAGCACGCAGGCCTGAAGGATTAAGGCGGGCAGGCAGGATGATGTCGTGAGCGCGGCTCATTAATCGGCTTAGCGATTGACGTTCTTCTGAAATTGCGCGGGATAACGCGCGCCGACGATTTCGATGGCCTTGAGTGCGGTGTCGATGGCGTGCAGATCCGACACCGTCAGTTCGATGGCCGCAGCGCCGTTGTTTTCTTCCAGACGGTGGAGTTTGGTGGTGCCAGGGATAGGCACGATCCAGGGTTTTTGTGCGAGCAGCCAGGCGATGGCGATCTGTGCGCGGGTGGCGCCTTTGCTTTGCGCCAGCTGGCCGAGGATGTCTACCAATTGAGCGTTGGCTTTGCGGTTTTCTTCGCTGAAGCGCGGCACGATGTTGCGAAAATCGCCTTCCGGGAATGTCGTGCTGGCGTCGATGGCGCCGGTGAGAAAGCCCTTGCCCAGCGGGGCGAATGGCACAAAACCGATGCCCAGCTCTTCCAGCAGCGGCAGGATTTCCTGTTCCGGCTCGCGCCACCACAGCGAATATTCGCTCTGCAACGCCGCCACGGGCTGGACGGCATGGGCGCGGCGGATCGAGTCGACACCCGCTTCGGAGAGGCCAAAATGCTTGACCTTGCCTTCGGCGATCAGCGCTTTCACGGTGCCGGCGACGTCTTCAATCGGCACGTTGGGGTCGACGCGATGCTGGTAGAAGAGGTCGATACGATCGGTCTTCAGACGCTTGAGCGCGGCTTCGGCCACCGCGCGAATGTTTTCCGGGCGGCTGTCCAGACCCTGGGGGACGTCGCCATTCTTGAAGCCGAATTTGGTGGCGATCACCGCCTGATCGCGAAACGGTGCCAAGGCTTCGCCGAGCAGGGTTTCATTGGTGAACGGGCCGTAGGCTTCGGCACTGTCGAAAAAGGTCACGCCCTGATCGATGGCGGCGTGGATCAGGCGGATGGCCTCGGTTTGTTCCATGGCCGGGCCGTAGGCGAAGCTGATGCCCATGCAGCCAAGGCCAATGGCCGAAACCTGAAGGCCGCTGGTGCCCAATGTGCGCTGTTGCATGTGGTGCCTCCTCAAGTGATGTTGAGGCCACCTTATATTGCTGTACCATCCTCAACAATCCGCCAGCCGTTGCATGGCTACGTGAGGAGAATTCACAAGTGATCCGTGCCGATTTGCCCGAACTGACGGCATTCATTGCCATTGCCGAGCATCAGAGCTTCAGCGGCGCCGCCCGCGTGCTGGGGGTTTCGCCCTCGGCGTTGAGCCATTCGATGCGCAACCTGGAAGCGCGGCTGGAGATGCGCCTGTTCAACCGCACCACGCGTTCGGTGGCCCTGACCGAAGCGGGGGAGCAACTGCTGCACGGCGTGCGTCCGCTGCTCAATGGCTTGACCAATGTGGTCAACGAAGTCACCTCTGCGCGCAACACGCCTTCGGGGTCGATCCGTATCAGTGCCTCGGAATCTTCGATCAAGTTGCTGGTGCGCCATGTGGTGCCGGACTTTCTCAAGACTTACCCGCAGATCCACATCGAGTTCGTCGCCGACAGTCGTTTCGTCGATGTCGTCGGTGAGGGTTTCGACGCGGGCGTTCGGGTGTTCGAGGACGTGCCCAAGGACATGATTGCGGTGCACTTCGGTGCCGACATGCACTTCGGGGCGGTGGCCTCACCCGAGTACCTGGCGCATCACCCCGCGCCGCAAGTGCCCCACGACCTCAAGGAGCACCGCTGCATCCGCTTCAAGTTCGCCAGTGGCGCGCTGTTTCGCTGGGATTTCGAGTACCTGGGCCAGAGCACCAGCATCGACGTCGGCGGCCCGCTGACCATGGACAACGTCAACGTGATGATCGACGCGGCACTCGCCGGCATCGCCATCGCCTGGGTGCCGTTGGCGCAAGTGCAGGAGCATTTGCAGTCGGGGGCGTTGGTGCACCTGCTGCCGGAGTGGGGCCCGGTCTACCCCGGCGTGTGCCTGTATTACCCCGCCAACCGACACCCGCCACTGGCACTGCGGTTGTTTGCCGATGCGGTGCGGCAATGGGCGTCGATGGCAAAACGCTAACGCAGGTACTGCGTTTGCATCAGGTAGCGCAGCGACGCGGGCAACGTCTCGCCGTGGCTCATGCCCGCGAAGCAGTGGTACTCCAGCTTCAGCTGCGACACTTTTTTCAAGCGCGCCATCATCTGCTTGGCCAACCGATCCGGTTCAGCAG
>CAURWS010000688.1:0-2849 GCA_963528485.1 uncultured Pseudomonas sp.
CCCGAAACCAGCCTGCTGGACCGCGCCCGCCAGACCATTCTCGCGACCCTGCACCTGGGCGAGCCGGCTCTGGACGAGATCGCCCACAACCTGGGCCTGTCCGAATGGGCGCTGCAACGCAAGCTGCGCGACCTGGGCCTGAGCTTCACACAACTGGTGGACCAGATCCGTCAGGAGACGGCCATGGCTCACCTCAAGCAGCAACACCTGAGCGTCACTCAACTCGCGTCCTTGCTGGGTTACTCGGAAACCAGCGCCTTCTCCCGCGCGTTCAAACGCTGGTTCGGCTTGAGCCCGAAACAGTGGCGCAGCGCGACCCTCTCGCAGTAATCCCCGCTCCAGTCTGATTTCACCGACTGCGCATCATCTGTGGAGTGAGGTTGCTGACGAAAGCCATTGCCAAGCCTGCGGGCATGTTGCGTCTGTACCGGACTCTTGGTGAGCCAGCTCACTCCCACAGAGGTATGAGGTCTCGCGCCGGACATGCCCAATCCGACCACTGGTCAGACCGGTAAGATCTTTATGTCTCTACTCTCTTGTTATCAGCCACTTTTCAGGCCTAGACTGCCCGGGCATTGGACATACCGGTAAGACCACAATAATTAAGTCCGGCGACGAGGCTTTCGCCCAGCCAGGACACCGACTAGAGATCCTCATCATGCTCAAATGGTGCTCGCGTTCGATTTTCCTTCAGGTTGTCATTGGATTGATGCTTGGCATCCTCTGCGGCCTGGCCCTCCCCGAATTCTCCTCACAACTCAAACCGCTGGGTGACGGCTTTATCAAGCTGATCAAGATGCTCATCGGCGTGATCGTATTTTGCGTGGTCGTCAGCGGCATTTCCGGCGCTGGCGATCTGAAAAAAGTCGGCCGCATCGGCCTCAAATCCGTGCTGTATTTCGAAGTGCTGACCACCATCGCGCTGGTCATCGGCCTGATCGTGGCCTACGGCACAGGCCTGGGCAATGGCGCCAACATTCATCTGGAGCAGCTGTCGGTGGCCGACATGGGCGACCTGGCCGAACGCACCAAGCAGATCCACGGTGCCTCGACCTTCCTCATGGACCTGATCCCCACGTCGGTGATCGGCGCCTTTGCCGACAACAACATCCTGCAGGTGCTGCTGTTCGCCGTGCTGTTTGGCAGCGCGCTGAACCTGGTGGGTGAATCGGCCAGCGGCATCTCGCGGCTGATCAGCGAACTGAGCCATGTGATCTTTCGCATCATGGGCATGATCGTGCGCCTGGCGCCGATCGGCGTGTTCGGCGCCATCGCCTTCACCACCAGCAAATATGGCGTGCAGTCGCTGCAGCACCTGGGCAGTCTGGTGGCATTGTTCTACCTGACCTGCTCGGCCTTCGTGCTGCTGATTCTGGGCGGCGTCATGCGTGCGTCGGGGCTGAAGATCCTGCCGTTCTTGAAATACCTGCGCGAAGAATTGCTCATCGTGCTCGGTACCGCCTCCTCCGACGCCGTGCTGCCCCAAGTGATGCGCAAGCTGGAACACATGGGTATCGGCAGCTCCACCGTGGGCCTGGTGATCCCCACTGGTTACTCGTTCAACCTCGACGGTTTCTCGATCTACCTGACGTTGGCCATCGTCTTCATCGCCAACGCCACCGGCACGCCACTGGCCTTCACTGACCTGCTGACCATTTTGCTGGTGTCGCTGATCACCTCCAAAGGCGCCCATGGCATTCCCGGCTCAGCGCTGGTTATCCTCGCGGCAACACTGACGGCAGTGCCGGCGATCCCGGTGGTCGGGCTGGTCTTGGTGCTGGCGGTGGACTGGTTCATGGGCATCGGCCGCGCACTGACCAACCTTATCGGCAACTGCGTGGCCACCGTCGCCATCGCCCGTTGGGAACGCGACATCGATGTGAAACGCGCCAACAACGTCTTGGCCAGTAAACAGGGCTTTGTCTTCCAACCGAAGAAAAGCGCCACTCCCGTCCACCAACAGGAATTCTGAGGCCGTGGCATCGGGCGCTGACCCGGCGCCCTTCCCTGCCTCACTGACAAACCAGGAAACCCTTGATGATCAGCTCATCGACCGTCGTCAATTCAGTGGTAGAAAAATTGCGCGAGGCCCTGACCCGCGGGCAATGGCGCTCCGGCGACATGCTGCCCGGTCAGCGCGAACTGGCCGAGCAACTGGGCATCAGTCGGCCCAGCCTGCGCGAGGCGATCATCGTGCTGGAAACCCTCGGGCTGGTGCGTTCGATGCCGGGCAAAGGCGTTGTCGTGCTGGACGAGCCGGTGCCTCAGAGCGGTTCAGGCGTAGCACCTGCGGGTGTCGCCGATGCCACGCTGGCGGATGTCATGCAGCTGCGTTACACGTTGGAGCCTTTCATCGTCGGCCTGTTGGCGCAATCGATCAGCCAGAAGGAAATCGCCGAACTGCGCCTGACCCTGATGGACATGCGCGAAGCCCTGGAAGACCAGGACAGCGAATCGGGCAGCAACGCCTACATCGCCTTTCATGAGCAGCTGTTTACCCTGACCTCGAATCCGATTTTCAGCAGCATGGTGCAGCAGACCAGCCAGGCCCTGAAGCAATGCGCGCCGACCCTGCGCAACACCCCGGAACACCTCGCCGCGCGCCTGAAAGAAACCGAAGCGCTGGTGCGCGCCATCCGCAACAAGGACAGCGCCACGGCCAGCGAACTGATGCGCGAGCACATTCTTCAGGAAGGCCAGCGCATGGAGGTCGAGCTGGACATTCCGAAGCAGGATTGACCATGCATCACCGATATCGACATGTGGCAGCCGGGGCGGCTGCGCTTGCGGTGTTGGAGTGTTCTACATGAAAGCGCTCGTCTTGTTGTTATCGATCGGCCACAGGAGCG
>CAURWS010000689.1:0-2846 GCA_963528485.1 uncultured Pseudomonas sp.
ATCATGATCAGCAGCAACAGCACGGTCTGCATTTCTTTACGCGCGATGGAAATGCCGTAGGCCATCGGATAGCCGATCAACAGGCACAGCAAGGTGCTGAAGAAGGCCATTTTCAACGACCCCAGGTACGCCGAGATGTACAGGTCGTCCCCGGTCAGCAGCGCGTAGTTGGCGAAGTTGAGCACGATGTCGAGCTTTTGCTCGGCGTAGGAAAAGATCTCGGTGTATGGCGGAATCGCGACGTCGGCTTCGGCGAAGCTGATCTTGATGACGATCAGAAACGGCAGCGCGAAGAACAGGAACAGCCACAGGAAAGGAACCCCGATGACCGCTTGGCGACCGTTGGGCGTTATTCGATTGAGGGCACGTTTGATTTTTCGGATTTTCATGAGCGCAGTACCACGCCGCTGTCGTCTTCCCACCAGACGTAGACTTCGTCGTCCCAGGTAGGTCGCGCGCCGCGGCGTTCGGCGTTGGCAACGAAGGACTGGACCAGCTTGCCGCAGGCCAGTTGCACGTAGAACACCGAGTGACCGCCCAGGTAGGCGATGTCGTGGACCTTGCCCCGCGACCAGTTGTATTCGTAGGTCGGCTGCTCGGTGGTGATCAGCAGTTTTTCCGGACGAATTGCGTAGGTGATGTGTTTGTCTTCCACCGACGTGCTGATGCCGTGGCCGACATAGATGTTGCGCTCAAGCTCAGGGCTGCGGATCAGCGCGTGGCCTTCCATGTCCTCGATGACTTCGCCGTCGAACAGGTTGACGTTGCCGATGAACTCACAGACCAGACGGCTGGTCGGGGTTTCGTAGATGTCCACCGGGCTGCCGATCTGGGCAATCCAGCCCAGATGCATGATCGCAATGCGCTGGGCCATGGTCATGGCCTCTTCCTGGTCGTGGGTCACCATCACGCAGGTCACGCCGACGCGCTCGATGATTTCCACCAGCTCCAGCTGCATCTGCGACCGCAGCTTTTTGTCCAGCGCGCCCATTGGCTCGTCGAGCAGCAGCAGTTTCGGCTTTTTGGCCAGCGAGCGGGCCAGGGCCACACGCTGACGCTGACCGCCAGAGAGCTGATGCGGCTTGCGCTTGGCGTACTGGGTCATCTGCACCAGTTTGAGCATCTCGGCCACGCGGGCGTCGATCTCGGCCTTGGGCAGCTTGTCTTGCTGCAGGCCGAAGGCGATGTTCTGCGCCACGGTCATGTGCGGGAACAGCGCGTAGGACTGGAACATCATGTTGATAGGACGTTCGTACGGCGGCATGTCGGTGATGTCGACGCCGTCGAGGAAAATACGCCCCTCGGTCGGCCGCTCGAAACCCGCAAGCATGCGCAGAAGTGTGGACTTGCCCGAGCCGGAACCGCCAAGCAAGGCGAAGATCTCGCCCTTGTTGATCTGCAGAGACACATCGTCCACAGCAACCGTCTCGTCGAACTTTTTCGTGACCCGATCGATTTTGACCAGCACCTGTTTAGGTTGCTGACCACCTTCAAGGGCTTTTTTGTAGGCGCCGGAGGCAACTGCCATGGGTGAAACTCCCAACTGTTCTTGCGCCTGGCCGATATGGCCGGGCGCCAGGTCTTTATTTACCGGATTTGATCTTGGTCCAGCTGCGCGTCATCACGCGTTGAATTTTCGGTGGCAACTCGGAGTTGACGTACAGCCGCTTCTGTACTTCCGCGGACGGATAAACCGACTCGTCGTTGCGAATGTCCTGATCCATCAGTTCGCCCGAAGCCGGGTTCGGGTTGGCGTAACCCACCTGGTCACTGACCTTGGCGATCACGTCGGGTTTGAGAATGAAGTTGATGAACGCGTGGGCGGCCTTCACATCGGGTGCGTCAGCCGGAATCGCCAGCATGTCGAACCACAGGTTGCCGCCCTCTTTCGGGATCGCGTAGGCGATGTTCACGCCCTTGCCCGCTTCTTGCGCGCGAGCCTTGGCCTGGAACACGTCGCCGGAGAAACCGGCCGCGATGCAGATGTCGCCGTTGGCCAGGTCCGTGATGTATTTGGAGGAGTTGAAGTAGGTCACATAAGGACGCACTTTGAGCAACTTGTCCTCGGCCTTCTTGTAGTCTTTTTCGTCAGTGCTGTTGGGATTCAGGCCCATGTAGTTCAGCACCGCCGGCATCATCTCGTCAGCCGAATCGAGGAACGCGACGCCGCACTTTTGCAGCTTCTTGATGTTCTCGGGTTCGAAGAGGATGGCCCAGGAATCAATGGTGTCGACGCCCAGCACTTGCTTGATCTTGTCGACGTTGTAACCAATCCCGTTGGTGCCCCACAGGTACGGCACGGCGTACTGATTACCCGGATCATTCTTTTCCAGGCGTTTCATCAGTTCGGGATCGAGGTTGGAATAATTGGGGAGTTGCGATTTGTCGAGCTTTTGAAAAGCACCCGCCTTGATCTGCTTGCCAAGGAAGTGGTTGGAAGGGACGACCACGTCGTAACCGGTGC
Organism: uncultured Pseudomonas sp.; assembly: GCA_963528485.1. GTDB lineage: Bacteria > Pseudomonadota > Gammaproteobacteria > Pseudomonadales > Pseudomonadaceae > Aquipseudomonas. The sequence goes on from CAURWS010000689.1 coordinate 2,465, forward strand.
GACCGGCCAGCAGCTTGCCTTCCAGGGTTTCGTTGGAGTCGAAGACGTCGTATTTGGTCTTGATACCGGTCGTGGACTCGAAGTCCGCGAGGGTCGTGGTGCCGATGTAATCGGACCAGTTATAAATGCGGACGGTGGACTCCGCGTATGCACCAACGGCGAGCGTCAGTCCGGCCCCCAGCAGCAAGCCTTTGGAAAATAAAGAAATAGACACGTTTGCAGTCCTTTTCAGTGGGTGGGCGTGTTGCCCTGGCCGACGACAGCAACGACTGCCTGTGACAAATCCGGCGCGCAACTTACCCTCGATAAACCCGTCTCGCAAAAAAACTTTTCAATACGCAGATTCTTGTAGGAGCGCGCTTGCCCGCGATGACGGTGTGCC
>CAURWS010000690.1:0-2843 GCA_963528485.1 uncultured Pseudomonas sp.
CCATGACAGCACCGATCAGGATGAACAGGGTATTGGAGCTATGGACCAGCGTGTCCACCGCACTTTGCACATTTTCCATCGAAGGGCAGGCCTGCAAGTGATGAAGAGCACCAAAGCAGATCAATCCTTGCACCCCTTTTCGCAAATGGCACCAATTCGGCGCAAAACGAAGCCGTGCGACCCGCTTTGGCGCACGATGGAGAGCAGAAGAAATGAACGCCTGGGCGTTTTTCTCGGTTTTAGGGTGTCAGATCAAGGTCTCGGCGGGTTTGCCGAGTCGCGCGCTCCGATTTGGCGCGCGCCGCCTCCCTGACGCACCATGGCAAAGCAAAAGCTGTACCAGCCTCCCCCGTGCGCAACTTGAGGCAATTGGAATGAACCTTCCTAAATAGGCCATACTCGAAACCCATTATTGCCACCCCAACGGAGAACACCATGGCCCGCCCGACAGCAGAGAAAGCCCAGGACATTTTGATGGCAGACTTCCAGACACTGGTCGCCGACACGGAAAAGCTGCTCGCGCACACTGCCTCTCTGGCCGGCGATCAGGCAGACCAATTGCGTGATCAGATCAACGAAAGCCTGTTGCGCGCTCGTGAAACACTGGCGCTGGCCGAAGCGGCACTGCGTGAGCGCAGCAAGGAAGCGGTGGTCGCCACCGAAGAATACGTGCAGAACAACCCGTGGCAGTCGGTCGGCATCGCCGCTGGCGTGGGCTTTCTGCTGGGTCTGCTGGCCACTCGGCGTTAATGGTCATGACCTCAGAAACGGGTCCAACCGGGACCGATCACACTTCTTCGCCCCGGCGGCTGGGCGCAGCGTTCCTGGGATTGCTGCACAGTCATGTCGAACTGTTCGGCATTGAGTTGCAGGAACAAAAAGCCCGCACCGTCAGCCTGCTGTTGTTCGCCGGGCTTGCGCTGGTGTTTGCGCTCCTGCTGCTCATCGGCCTCTCGGCACTGCTGCTGATTCTGCTGTGGGACACCTATCGTCTGCCAGGCATCATCGGGCTGTGCGTGTTCTACACGCTGGCCGCGCTGTTTTGCGCGATGCGCCTGCGATCGGCGATCTTCGACGAATCCTCGCCGTTCCATTCCACCTTGGAAGAACTGGCCAATGACCGTGAGCGACTGATGCCATGAGCCATCCCGATTCGCCCCAAACCCACAATCGTCGCGAACTGCGCAAGGCACTGATCCGCCTGCGCATGGAAATGCACCGGCAGGAAATCCGTCACGAATCCGCCCAGCTGATGCGCCCCCTGCATCGCATGCGTGGCATGGCAACTGACCTGCCGGGCTCGCTGGGCATCAAGCATGCGCCCTTGTGGGGGGTCGGCATCGTCTCCCTTCTGGGCTTCCTGACTGGCAAAGGTGCGCGCAGCAAGCGCACTGGCAGCGTCACACGCCTGGTCAAACTTAGCGCCAGCGTCCTTCCGATCATCCGCCTGATTCTGCAGACATCCGGTCGACGCCCTTAAAGCTGGCCATTTGGCTACATTCTTGCAAACAAACCCCGTCCACCCCCGACTCAGTGGTCACATCGAGTCGGGGCGTGGTGTTTCGCGTTAACAAAAAAAGCCAATAACCTTTAAGGAGTCCATGTGATCGATGGGCAACCGCTAGCTTGCTTTCAGCCGTTCATCGATACCGCCACCGGCTGTATTGCAGGCGTAGAAGCCTTGGGACGCCTGCGTCAGGAAGATGGCCGTCTACTGTCCGTGGGTCCCCTGTTCGCTGACCCCAAACGACCCGCTGTCGAATTGCGCAGGCTGGATCGACTGATCCGCGACGACGCCTTGAGCCGTCTCCATGAAGCGCCTGACGACTGGTTTTTGAGTGTGAACATTTCACCGCGCTGGATCAGTCGCCTGCGACCGGGCCAACCGCTACCCAGCCTTAAGCAACTGCAGCAACACGGCATTTCTGCACAACGAATCGTCTTCGAAATCACCGAACTGGGCGGCGACAGCCAGCGTCTGAGCGACGTGGTTGCGCGCTATCGCGAGGCTGGCGCACGCATCGCCATCGACGACTTCGGCGCCGGTTATTCGCAACTCGACCGCGTGCTGGCGTTGCAACCCGACATCCTCAAACTCGATATGCGCCTGTTCCAGGCTGCCGCACGCGGAGGGCCCAGCAGCGACGTGGTCAAGGCGCTGGCACAGATGGCCGAGAAGACCGGCTGCTGGATCATCGCCGAAGGCGTGGAAACCGAAGCCGAACTGCATTTCGCGCTGGAATGCGGCTCGCGTTACGTACAGGGTTTTCTCTTCGCTCAGGCCGAGAAGGACTTTTTCGCCGCCGACGCCTTTGTCGAACGTTTCGCCGAGCTGCGCGACCGCTACGTGATGCAAAAGGTCGAGGAGCGCGAACGCCTTATGAACCTGCGCAAAGAGCTGAGCCAGCTGATGCATCGCCTGGATGGCTGGGCCTAGGGCGACGCGCCGCTGATCGACTTGCCCCAGGTCCAGGAATTCCCATGGCTGCTGCGCTTCTATCAATGCGATCGGCACGGCACGCAGCTGACGCCGAACCTTGAGTGGCGCAACGGCGCCTGGCTGGCCGACACCCGCTACATGGGCCACAACTGGTCGTGGCGGCCGTATTTCTATCACCTGCTGGCCGAAGGTTGGCATGAGCGCCGCCTGACCCTGTCCAACACCTACCGCGATGCCACGAGCAACCAGTACTGCCTGACCGCAGGGCAGTTTTTCGATAATGGCAAACGTCTTCTGCTGATTGACGTTGATGCCGCCGGCTTTTGAATCGCGCGCAACACGATCTTCTGCTTGCAGCCAGTGAGGCGAAACGGGAAGCTAGGCCGGTAATCACCCGATGGAG
>CAURWS010000691.1:0-2841 GCA_963528485.1 uncultured Pseudomonas sp.
AAAGGGCGGCGTATCACTTCACCGGCGCCGGCAGTGTCACCAGATTCACGTACTCATCCCAGAACTTCTTCTGATCCACCGCATACACCACTTTGGCCTTTTGCGTGCCCAGCGGCGCGCCTTTCTTGTAACCCATGGAGCGGCCGTAATCCGGGCCGAAGTGGGCGTCGACATCGACCCACATATCCTTCGATTCGGTCACCAGCTCCGGGTGCACCAGATACAGCGCAGGCAGGCTGTCCCAGGTGAAGCTGTGGTGATTGGGGTCCTTGGCGAATTCGGGCCCGAGCACCGCTTTGTACAAATCCGGAATCACACCCTGTTGCGCGACGATGCGCTGGTACACCGAGGCGTCGAAGATGACCTTCTCGCACACATCGTTCGGGAAAATTACGTGCTCGATGGGCGAACGCAGGACGATTTTTGCCGCTTCCGGGTCGAACCACCAGTTGAATTCCGCAGCGGGGGTCGTATTGCCAGGGATCTCGATGGTGCCGCCCATGTACACGATGCGCTTGATCAGCGGCACGATTTCCGGCGCACTGCGGATCGCCAAGGCGATGTTGGTCAGCGGGCCGACGGCGAGAATCGTCACCTCATGGGGGTTCTTTTTCACGCTGTCGACAATGAACTGCGCAGCGGATTCACTGCGCAGCTTTGTGTGGGTGGCAAGGCCGTCGGGCGGAGCAACCCATTGCGAAGGCGAGGTAGGACGCGGGTGCTTGAACGCCCCCGGCCAGCCCGCGCCGAACAGGGCCTTTTCCTGCTCGTAGGTGGCGAAGTCATGCAGCAACGGATACGCCGCGCCGGAATACACGCCGATCTCCTTTTCCACGCCCATGCGCTCGACGGCCTTGAGCGCGTCGACCTGTTCCTGATCGACCCAGGCATTGCCGCTGACCAGGGTCATGCCCAAGAGGTCGATGCGTTTTTGTGCGTGCAGTTGCGCCAGCATGATGAAGGCCTGGCCGTCGTCGTTGAGGACGTTGAAATCGGTGTCGAAGATGATTTTTTCTGCTGCCTGCAGCGAGGTGGCGGACAGGCCCAGCGTCAAGGCCAGGGCGCAGCGTTTGAGGAATACCTGCATGGTTGGGTTCGTTCCAGGGTTGTTATTGGATAAACGCATTTCCAATGTGGGAGCCAGCAAGCCGGCTCCCACAGGGACTGTGTCTGGCTGGAGAAACTACCGATTCACCAACTTCGCCGGCAACGCCACCACCAACAAACTGCTCAACACCAGGCACCCGGCAAAGAACCACAATGCACCCGCGCTGCTGCCGGTCACGTCGATGGCGATGCCCATCATCGAGTTGCTCACCAGCCCCGCGATGTTGGCCAGCGAGCACGCCAACGCAAACCCGGTGGCCGCCGCGCGACCCTTGAGGAACGTTGCAGGCAGGCTGAAGAACACCGGTACTGCGCCGATGATCGCCGCCGAAGCAATGGCGAACAGCAGCACGGTCGCGACCACGTTATGGGTGAAAAACGGGCTGGCGGCCATGGCCACTGCGCCGATCCAGAACGGCACGATGATGTGCCAGCGACGTTCGCGGCGGCGGTCGGAACTGGCGCCGATCATCAGCATGCCGATAAGGGCCGCAACGCTTGGGAGGGCGGTCAGTACCCCGATGTGGAAGGTGTCGGTCACCCCGGCGTTCTTGATGAAGGTCGGCATCCAGAAGCCCATGGCGTAGGCGCTGAGCAGGATCGAGAAGTCGATACCGCCGAGCATCCACACCTTCAGGTTGAAGAAACCGTCGCGGAAGCTGTGCTTGCTGTCCTTGCCTTCGGCGTCGTCCAGACGCAGTTCGCCTTCCAGCAACGTTTGTTCGGCGCTGTTTAGCCACTTGGCGTCTTTCGGCGCGTTCGGCAGGGCCCAGAATGTCAGCACGCCGAGCAGCACGCTGGGAATGCCTTCGATGAGGAACAGCCACTGCCAGCCGCGCAGGCCAGCCGCCAGATCGAAATGCCCCATGATCCAGCCCGACAGCGGGCCGCCGATGACGCTGGACAGCGGCAGACCGATCATGAACAGCGCGATGATGCGCCCGCGACGGTAAGTGGGAAACCACGTCGTCAGGTAGAACAGTACCCCCGGCAGAAAGCCCGCTTCAGCCGCACCGAGGAAGAAACGCAGCACGTAGAACTGCATCGGCGTGCTGACGAACAGGGTGCAGATCGAGAGCAGGCCCCAGGTGATCATGATCCGCGCGATCCAGATCTTCGCCCCGACCTTTTCCAGCACCAGGTTGCTGGGCACCTCGAACAGGATGTAGCCGACGAAAAACAGCCCGGCGCCCAGGCCGAACGCGGTTTCGCTGAAGTGCAGCTGATTGAGCATCTGCAGCTTGGCGAAGCCGATGTTGATGCGGTCCAGGTAGGCAGCCAGGTAGCAGAAACACAGGAATGGAATGAGCTTCCAGGTGATCTTGTGGTACAGCGCTTTGATCGGGTCCGCGGCGTCTGTCGCGGCGGTTTCTATATTCGCAGAGGGCATGGGTGTCTCCTGGCGGTTCTTCGACCGGTGAGCGCGGCTGCGGCTGATCTTGCCTGCGTTTGCTGCGTTCTCATACGGCCTGTTGTGGTTTTTGTTTGCCGCACATCAAGTACTTTGGCAAGCACCGGATGGCGACTTCCAAAGGCAGTGTCAGAAGACTGGGCGGTGTCGGGCGTCCAGTTGTGTGCGCAGTCATCCTGCGCGACCAGCGCTCTATGGCCTGGTTCAAAAAGGCAGCTACAAGCCTTTAGCCTTTAGCCTTTAGCCTTCAGCTGCAAGTGAGGAGCATGCGATCGCCTCACTTGCGGCTTGCAGCTCGAAACTTCTCCAGCGCTTCTTGTTTG
>CAURWS010000692.1:0-2841 GCA_963528485.1 uncultured Pseudomonas sp.
ATCGTGCTGTACGCCTGGCAGCTGCCGCCGTTCAGCAGCTCCATCGAAAGCACCGAGAACGCCCAGGTCAGGGGCCAGACCACGATCATTTCGCCGCAACTGAGCGGCTACGTCTATGAGGTGCCTGTCCAGGATTTCCAGTGGGTCAAGGAGGGCGATCTGCTGGTGCGCATCGACGATCGCATCTACCAGCAGCACCTGGATCAGAGTCTGGCGCAATTGGGCATTCAGAAGGCCGCGCTGGATAACAACCTGCAACAGCGCCGCAGCGCCGAGGCAACCATCGTGCAGCGTCAGGCCGCCGTGGCCAGTGCTCAGGCTCAGAGCGAGAAGGCGGCGGCGGACTTGCGCCGCAGCAGCGCGCTGGTGACCGACGGCTCGGTGTCCAAAAGTGAACTCGACGTGACCCGCGCCGCCGACGCCCAGGCCAAGGCAGCGCTGGCCGAAGCCAAGGCCACGCTGGAAATCGCCCGGCAGGATCTGCAAACCGTGATCGTCAATCGCGGCTCTCTGGAAGCCTCAGTGAAGAACGCTGAAGCGTCGATCGAGCTGGCGCGCATCGACCTCACCAATACGCGCATCACCGCTCCCCGCGACGGTCAGCTGGGGCAAATCGGCACGCGGCTTGGGGCGTACGTCAATTCGGGGGCGCAGTTGATGGCGCTGGTGCCGCGCCCGCGCTGGATCATCGCCAACATGAAGGAAACCCAGATGGCCAACGTGCGTCTGGGCCAGCCGGTGAGCTTCACGGTTGATGCGCTGGAGAACCGCAAGATGCGTGGCCGCGTGCAGCGGATTTCTCCGGCGGCGGGCTCTGAATTCAGTCTGTTGCCCGCCGACAACGCCACCGGCAACTTCGTCAAGATCGCCCAGCGCATTCCGGTGCGCATCACCGTGGACAATGATCAGGACGGCCTCGAACGCCTGCGCCCGGGGATGTCGGTGGTGGTCAGCATCGACACCAGCCAGGACGGTCCCGTACCACCGGACCCGGTGGACGGGAGTGTCGATACGCAGCATTGACCCGCTCGGCTTCTGCCCAAAGGGTTAGACCATGCGCCGGACGGTGTTGTCTTTACGCACGAAGTGGTGCCAGATGGCCGCCACGACGTGCAGCCCGATGACGTAATAGAAGATGGTGCCCAGCAACACATGGAAGTGCTCCAGGCTCTCGGCGGTGTCCTTGGCAATCGCGAACGGCGCGGGAATGCTCAGCGAGGTCAGAGGAATCGGCAGGGCACCGCGCTCCAGCAGCACGGTGAACAAACCCAGCAGCGGCTGTGCAAAGAGGAAGGCGTACAGCGCGTAGTGCGATAGGGTAGCTGCCAGATGCAAAGCCCCCTCCAGCGGCGGAGTAATGCCTGGAGGCGTATGTCGGCGCCGCTCCGCTACCCGGAAAAACGCCATGGCCAACACCACGATGCCCACCCAGAAGTGCGACTGCACCACGAAGGTTCGCAAATCGGTGCCCTTGGCGAACTGGCTGCGGCTGAGGATCAGCGCGTACGCCAGCACGATCAGGATGGCCATGACCCAGTGCAGCCAGCGGGCCCGGTAGCTGTAGCGCTCGGAATTCATCGGTGTACTCACGGTCAGGCTCCTTGGTTTGGTATCCGCGCCCCGTTCGGACAGGGCTTTGCTTTGTGAACGCGATGATTGCCGCAGGTTCTGGAAAATCTCAAGGCCTGCGTGGCCCTTCATCTCCTTCAATTTGGCGCTTTTTGGCGCTTTCTTACCTCTTTCAATTGACGTGTTTCAATTTACGTACCGCTGAAGGACATCACTGAGTCCGACGTTGCATCGATTAAATGGATCGACGGTGTTGATGAACAATGGAAGTTGCGCCTCGCCTGAAAATAATCCAATGAAAGAATAAGCGTAATGTTTAGATGAATAAGGTGTCTTCCAATGAGGTATCTTCCGTAGGGGAGTTACGGTTATTTGTCATCAATATTCTGACGCTTTGATAGTCGTCACTCGTGCGAGGTTATTCGGTTGGACGTATCCATCGGTAATGAAGGATTTTAAAAATTTATTTATAAAAAGAAATAAATTTAGAATTATTCGTGATTAAAAATCCATTAAAACGCGTTTGACAGGTCATCCGCTTGGATCCATCTTTACCCCCGATGGCTCGAGGCTGCCGACGATCAGTCACGTTGACTGGCCTTTTGCCCGCTTCGACTGGGAGTCTCGATTCCTCTCATGAACACTTGTGCAAAGGACTCTGAACATGGATGTCCCCGGATTCGCTCGTCTCTTGAAACAGCAAAACATGGATTCAGAAGTTTGGTGGGATAGCGCACCGACTGCCTATCCAAGTTTCAAACACACACTGATTGAGAAATATCCGGATACATTCGACTACATCGAACAGCTGTTGCCTGACGACTTCGCCTCCAGTCCGTCAGGTATCAGTGGCGCCACTACCAACCCTCGCTTAGTTGCCCAGGAAATAGCCAGAGACCCTCAGCATTGGCGGGACTTTATCGGTGAACTGCGGGCCGACGTGACTGATCCGGACCAGGCGGATTTGGCCAGGGCAGGTCGGCTTTACGATCAGGTCATCGAAGAGGGCGCCAGACTGCTGCGACCCTTGTGGGTCTCGTCCCGAGGGGCCCAAGGCTGGGTGTCGGCACAGGTTGACGGTGGCGAGCGGATGAACGCCGAGATGCTGATTGCCCGAGGTCGGCATCTGGCGCGTCTGGCTCCGAACGTGATGGTCAAGATTCCCGGCAGCGAGCAGGGCTATCGCGCCATCGAGGCGTTGATCGCCCAGGGCTGTTCGGTCAACAACACCTTCTGCTTTACCGTTTCTCAGGTTCACGCCTGTCTCAAAGC
>CAURWS010000693.1:0-2835 GCA_963528485.1 uncultured Pseudomonas sp.
AATCAATGGTGGAACAATTGGGTCAATCAGAGACTCATTGTTTCCGTTGTGGGGACGATCGTTTGCAGGACATGAACGGCGTTGGCTCACATGGGCGCTTGTCAATTGACAATCCACCTGCCGCTTCTCTAGGATGCCGCATGCGCCGATTTAAACAGCTACTTGCGGGGCGCCGGGTGTCGTCCAGCACGTCACCGAAATACCGCTAAAGCGCTGGTTCGGTGTTGCCTCTCACCGCTGCCCAGCGGAACGTTGAGGCAGAGAAACCACTATGAGCAGCACACCCAGCCCCCGTCCTTTCGTTCGTCTGGCGCCCCTCGCCACTTCATCCATTCGTCGCAACCCGAAAATCCTTCTGGCCGGTGCTCATCAGCCGACGCTGTTGCGTTATCTGGATGGCAGGCCCCGTCGCCAGAACGGGCCCCATGCCTTTCTGATCCAGTTCACCGGTGTCGATGAATCCCTTGAGCGTTTCGGCAACGACCAGTTCGACCTGGCCGTTGTTCAGGCGCCGTGTGCCGAGCGCGCAGATGAAGTGATTCGCCACCTTACCCGCATCGCCCGTCAGGGCTTGATCACACGCTGCTGAATCAGCGCAGTGTCGGCTGCAGTTCTTCGCCGGGGTGGCTCAGCTTGCGTGCCCCGCGAATGGTATTGGCGTGCCGGCAGTTGCCGACCAGATTGCTGCGCAGGGTCCAGTCCGTATTGATGATGTAGAAGTTCTGGATGTAACTGTGTTCGTCCACCGACTCGAACCACTCATCGACCTTGTGGCTCAGGTCGGTCGGCGCATGGAAGGGCAGTGAATATTTGGCGCACTGCACGGCGCGCAATTGCTGTGCGTATTTGTATTCGCCCGCCACCTTATCGACAAAAGTTTTCAGGGTGTTGGTGTTGAACAGGTTCTCCCCCGGCCAGCGCTGGTTGACGCCATCCCAGGCCTCCTGCCAGGCGTCATCGCGGTTGTAGGCAACCACCACGTTGCGGCCGGGCTCGTGCTGCCAGATCTGCTCCAGCGTCCAGCCATGCATGGCATAAGGGATGACGCGAGCGCCCAGTTCGTTGAACACCAGCGCCTGCAATTGCTGGTGGGCCTGATCAGTGAAGTTCTCGAACTGATGAAAGTCGAGAATGACGATGTCGCGAGCGATCTGCCCCGAGCTTTCCAGTTCTGCGAAAAACGCCCGCACGGCGTCGACGATATCTTCGGCGACGGTCCTGCCTGAAGACGTCAGGTGAAACAGTTGAAAGCGCTGGGGATCACCTTCGGGGTAGTCATCCTTGAAGGTGACACGCAGGTCAAGCACGCGCACGCCGTGGCGCAGTTGCTCCAGCGGCGATTGGTCTTGTGCGTATTCTTGAGGCAGGCCCAGATTGGGCGATTGTTTGTCGCTGCCCGAGTTGTGGGTGCCCGGGAGGATCAGTTCATCGATGCGCAGGTGCTGGATGTCGGGAGTTTCGGCCATCCACTGCAGATGAACGGGGGAATCGGTGATGCGTTGAAAGGTCGTCATGTCGTCTGTCCTTGACGGGGTGAAGGCGGCTCAAAGGTGAGCGCGCCCGGGCAGGTCCTTGCCCTGGAAATCGTTGAACAGGTTTGTCTTTCTCTTGCCTGCGGTCAACCGGGACGGGCTCGGTTAACCGTTACCTGATGTTTTTCAGCCGCATGTCAACGCACCCGCAACACCACGCGGCCACGCACCGGATCGTCGTCCAGATGGTTGTGTGCCTTGCCGAACTGCTCGAAGGGCCAGGTGCGATGAATGTCCGGCTTGAGCAGGCCTTTGACAGTCAGCTCGTTGATCGCGTCCAGCGCACGTTTCATCGCCGCCGAGTCCTGCTCGATACCCAGCTCGGGCTTGCCGGTGAAGTTCTCCAGGCAGTGCACGAAGAAGCGCATGTTCTTGCGGAACGCCTGCATGGCCGGGAACGGCGTGGTGTTGCCACCGCGCAGGCCATACAGCACCAGGCTGCCCCGAGGGACGAGCACGTCACCAAGCAAGGCCAGCTGCCGACCGCCGAAGCCGTCGAACACCGCTTCGATGCCCTGACCTTTGGTCAAGGCGGCGATACGCAGGCCGATGTCGTCTTCCTCGGTCACGATCACCCGTTCGGCACCGTTGGCCAGCAGATATTCGCGATCTTCGGCGTGTTGGGTTGCGGCAATCACGTGCAGGCCCAACGCCTTGCCCAGCTGGACGAAAGCGATACCGGGGCTGTAGGCGGCGTCAGTGATCAGCACGGTCTGACCGGCCTGCACCCGTGCCAGGTCAACGAAGGCAAAGTACGCCAGCAGCATGGGTGTGTAATGCACGCTGGCCTCCACCGCCGTCAGCACTTGCGGGTAGCGGGTCAGGGCATTGCGCGGCACCAGCACGTGGTCGCCGCACACCGGGTAGTCGTTGGCGCTCATAGCCTTGAAGCTGGCCACCTTGTCGCCCACGGCGAGGTCAGTGATCTCGGAGCCCACAGCCTCGACGATACCGGCCATTTCGCTGCCGATACCGGCGGGCAGTTGCACGGCAGCCAAGGCCAGGTTCTGGCGCCACAACACATCGTCCCAGCTGATGCCGATGGCCTCGGCACGAACCAGCACTTCCTGTGGACCGGGTAGGCGGTCAGGCTGCTCCTCGCAACTGAGCACATCGGCTTTGCCGAAGCGATGAAATTTGATGGCGCGTGACATTTCCAACCTCGACTCTCTTGATTAGGGTTGAGATGACTCTACGGGGGCCGGGGCCTGGGCACTATTTCTGTCTGTCGATACCCGACATGCCTGCTATCAATTGGGGTTTGCGGAACTCGTGGCGGCGCGTGCAGCCAGCAGCCACAGCC
>CAURWS010000694.1:0-2835 GCA_963528485.1 uncultured Pseudomonas sp.
CTACACCGCCATGGCGTTCTCGGCGCTGATCGAGATCCTCAACATGATGGCCCGCCGCTCCAAACAGCGGAAGCTGGAGGCCGAAGCCCAGGCGCAGAAAGGCTAAAAACGAAGGAACAACGAAAAGCGGTCGGGGATGGGGGCTCCATCACCGACCGCTTTTTTATGTGCGAGTTAAAGAAAGGGCGTCAATGCGCAGCGGCATGACGCGGTTTGCGCCCATGAGCGGGGGCAGGTTTTGCCGCCTCAGTGTTGCGGTAGTGCGGATGGTGACGACGGGAAATCCGCATCACGCCCCACAACATGGCGCCGGCAACGGCCAGCCAGGCGGCGATCAACATCACAATGGTCATTCCGAGGCTCATACGTTCCTCCGGCTCTTCGCTTCGTTCTCTTAGTAACCGACAGTCTAGTACGCCGGTTGTTTCTGAAAATTGACCGTTGGTATAAATGCATGACCCATTTGTTATATCCAGCCAGGCGAACTGCGCATTGAGGCTATACCGTGGGCGCCCGCGGCTCTATGATCGGCGTCCAGGCCGGGTCGTGGGTTGCCCGGCACCAGACAAGTGAGTGAAGAATGTCTCGATTGGGTCTCTCTGCAACCAAAAGGAAGTGGTTGGTGCTGGCCGCAGCGCTGGCGCTGGCGGGCTGCGCCGACCCGCACGCCTACAAGCCCGGTTACCCTGCGCAATACAAAAGCCTGCCGGACCGAGTCGAGATCAACTCGGTGCCGTTCTTCCGTGGCAAAGCCTATCGAAGCGCGCCGTTTGCTTTGGCCAGTATGCTGACCGTGCATGGCGTGCAGACCACGCCGGGGTTGCTCGAGAAGCCGCTGAAACTGCCAGGCGCCGAAGACAAGCTCGACCAGAGCATGCCGAACCTGGCTCGCGAGTACGGTTTTGTCGTCTATCCGGTCGATCATCAGTTCACCGATTTGCTGGCGCAGGTGTCCGCGGGGTATCCCGTTCTGGTGCGCTTCAATGATGGCTCGCTGTGGTGGAAGGAGCAGCGCTACGGCGTGCTGGTGGGCTTCAATCAGAACAAGCGCACGGTGCTGATCTACACAGGGCTTGGGCGTCTGACCGTGAGCTTCGATGAATTTACCTCGGACTGGAACAGCGCAGGCAACTGGGCCATCCTGGTGCAAGGGCCGCGTCAGCTACCCGCGCCAGTGGATCGTGAGCGTTGGCTGAAGGCTGCCAATGAACTGGCGCAGGCAGGACAGGAGCAAGCGGCAGGTGAGGCAGTGAAGGCGATCAATAACGCGCGCTAACCCCATGAACGCGCCCGACCCGGTCGGGCGCTTTACCGGTGATTAGAACCCCAACTTGTCCCGCAGGCTGTAGTACCACGCACCCATCGCCGTCAGCGGCGTGCGCAGCAATTGCCCACCCGGGAACGGGTAATGCGGCAGCCCTGCGAATGCATCGAAACGCTCGGCCTGTCCGCGCAACGCCTCGGCCAATACCTTGCCCGCCAGATGGGTATAGGTCACGCCATGGCCGCTGCAGCCTTGGGAGTAATAGATGTTGTCACCCAGACGGCCCACTTGCGGCAGGCGCGACAGGGTCAGCAGGAAGTTGCCTGTCCAGGCGTAATCGATCTTCACGTCTTTGAGCTGCGGGAAGGCCTTGAGCATTTTCGGGCGGATGATCGCCTCGATGTTTGCCGGATCTCGCGCGCCATACACCACGCCACCGCCGAAAATCAGGCGCTTGTCGCCGGAAAGACGGTAGTAATCGAGCAGGTAATTGCAGTCTTCGACGCAGTAATCCTGAGGCAGCAGGGTGCTGGCCAGTTCTTCGCTCAAGGGTTCGGTAGTGATCACTTGAGTGCCGCACGGCATTGATTTGGCCGCCAGTTCCGGCACCAGATTGCCGAGATAAGCGTTACCCGCAACGATGATGAACTTCGCCCGCACTTTGCCCTGCGCGGTGTGCACGACGGGGTTGGCGCCGCGTTCGATCTTGATGGCTGCAGACTGTTCGTAGATCGTCCCGCCCAGCGACTCCACCGCAGCGGCTTCGCCCAACGCCAGGTTCAGGGGGTGAATGTGGCCGCCGCTCATGTCGAGCATGCCGCCGATGTACTGATCGCAGGCCACCACTTCACGAATGCGGCGTTGATCCATCAACTCCAGCTTCGTGTGGCCATAACGCTCCCAGAGCTTTTTCTGCGATTCCAGATGGCTCATCTGCTTAGGGGTGATCGCAGCAAACACGCCGCCGTCTTTCAGGTCGCACTGGATATGGTATTTGGCCACGCGTTCACGGATGATACGTGCGCCTTCGAAAGCCATCTCGCCCATCAGCTGCGCCTGTTTCGGGCCGACGGTGCGCTCGATGACGTCGATGTCGCGGCTGTAGCTGTTGACGATCTGCCCGCCGTTACGGCCCGATGCACCGAAGCCGACCTTCGCTGCTTCCAGCACCGTGACCTTGAAGCCGTTTTCCAGCAGGAAGAGGGCGCTTGAAAGACCCGTATAGCCAGCGCCGATCACGCACACGTCCGTTTCGACCTCGCCTTGCAGCGCAGGGCGGGCAGGGGCGGTATTGGCTGAAGCGGCGTAGTAAGACTGCGGGTAAGCGGTGTTCGTCATCCTGAGGGCCCCTGTTTAATATTCTTGACGAGTGAGCCGATGCTACCTGAGATAAAATGCGGCCACCAGCAGGATTCTCAGGTTGTGCTGTCTTAGATATGTGCCGCTTGATCTGGCATTTTTATAAAAGATCAGATTTTTCAGTGGCTTATGGAAATTAACCGGTTGACAGCCTGTGGAATATCCGTAGAATGCCGACCCACAGCAGGCACGTAGCTCAGTTGGTTAGAGCA
>CAURWS010000695.1:0-2828 GCA_963528485.1 uncultured Pseudomonas sp.
GCCCCAACCCCGTGCCGCTCGGGTTGCCCTCGCGAATTCGCCAGTAGCGCTCGAACACGTGGGGCAACTGATCCGGCGCGATACCGGGGCCAGAGTCGACGACATTGACCGCAACAACGTCCCCTTCCACTACAGCCGTTACGTTGATCCGACCAGCTTTTGGCGTGAATTTGATCGCGTTGCCCACCAGGTTTGACAACACCTGATACAGACGCTCGGGGTCGGCCATGATCATCAGGTCAGGCTCGCCCGTGAAACTCAGGTCGATGAATTTGTTCAGCGCCAGCGGCGTCAACAGCGTCCAGGCATCCTCGAAGAACTGATTCAGTTCAAGGGGCTGGGCGTCAATGCTGTAGCGCCCGGCTTCGATCTTGGACGTGTCGAGCAGATCCTCCAGCAACGTGCTCATGCGCGCCGTGGCCCGTTGCAGGGTATCGACCGCCGAACCGAGCCGCTTGGATGCAGGGCTGACTTCTGCGGCAATCACCCGCTGCATCATGCCGCACTGCATGACGATCACCGTCAGCGGGCTGCGCAAGTCGTGAGACACCACGGCCACCAGCTCATCGCGAGCACGCACGGCGTCCTGTTCGCGCAGCACTTGGCGGGAAAGATCCGACTCCAGCGCCGAGCGACGCAGGTCAGTGGCGGCGTAGACATCCCCCACGCTCCACAGCCGTGACGTGCCGTCGACCTGCTGCTTCCAGACCTCGAACGACTCCCGCGGCTGCAAGCGGTTGGCGACGACCACTTTAGAGGCCTCGGGGTTGCCACTCCATTGCACGCTGTCCTTGATCTCCGGGCGGAACCACATCACGGCGTTGGCGACCGGTTTGGGCAAGGTGAAGGCCAACAATCCGCTGGCGATGTGTTGATAGTGGCGAGCTTCGGGAAACAGTGCGCTCAGGCTAGAGGTTTGCAGCACCGGCATCGCTTGCTGTTGCAGCCATTGCTGGAGCATCTTGACCTGTTCGTGCGTCGGACACTGGCCAAAGAGGTGAATGCGGTCTTCGACGATGACCGCCGCGCCACCGGCATCGGCCACGGCCAGCAGGCTTTGCCCGCGCCCGACCAGCCCCTGGTAAACGTCACCTTCAGCGTCGGCCATGGCTGCGGCGAGCGATCTGAGCAGCTCACCCTTGGCCTCACGCTCACGCCGGGCCTGCACTTCTTCAAGGGCGCTGATCTGCATCGACAGCACCTGGCCGATGGTCTGGCAGGCGGCGCGCAACGTGTGCGGGACTTGCAGCGGCTGGCGGTTGCCGCAGCTGATCAGGCCCCACAGACGCTCGTCCTTGAGCAGGGAAATGCTCATCGAAGAGCGCACGCCCATGTTCTGCATGTACTGGCAATGAATCGGCGACACACTGCGCAGCACGGCAAAGCTCATGTCCAGTGGCTGGCCAGTGTCCGGGCGCAGCACAGGCAGCATCGGTACCGGCACGTACGCGGCGTCGGGAATGATGCGCAGCCAGTTCAGCCGGTACAGCTCGCGGGCCTGCTCGGGGATGTCGCTGGCGGGAAAGAAAAGCCCTTGATAGGCGTCAAGTTCAGGGGTCGAGGCTTCGGCGATGACCTGACCGTGGCCCTGTTCCTGAAAGCGGTAGATGAGCACCCGGTCATAGCCGGTCAGCGCGCGAATCTCGCGTACGCTGATGTCGTACAGCTGCGCCAGGCTGTTGGCCGATTGCAGGCGACACAAGGTGCGGGTCAGGCGTTGATCCAGGGACTTGACCGCCGTCTGATCGTCCGCGTGCTCCAACTCCAGATACAGCAGGCCGTCGTGACGATGAATCAGGCCATCCACCGACTGGCCGCCGCAACGCAGTGACAGCGGGTTGATCTCGTCCAGCGCGCCCCGTGTCACGGCCTCACGCAAGGTCTCGGCCTGATCGACGCCCAGCCAGGTCGACAGCGGCTGGCCGGCGCGCAGCTCATCGGCGCCACCCGGCGGCTCATTGGCGACGCCGAAGAATGAACAGGCGTTGGCACTGGCCTGCTGCACGATCCAGGACGACTCATCGATGGTCAGCAGCACACCATGGGGCTGAATGGCGCCGGGAATGCGGATCGGCTCGTCGGCGCAGTTCTGCAGCAACGTGTCCATGTTCTGTTCGGTCGAGGACGTCATAGCAGCACTCCTGCGCGGTCCAGCCACTGCTCGAAGCTGGCAAACGTGTCGCACGCGGCGTCCACAACCTGAGGGTTGAGGTCGGGGTGATCGAAATCGGCCAGTTGCTTGAGAAACGCCTTCCACAAGCGCCCAGTGTCGCGGCCATAGACATCCAGAAACTCGCCACCGCTGTCGGCACCGATCGCCAGGCGATCAGCGACGATTCTGCGCAACACCTGCCCGCCGAGGGTCGCGCCCTCCATGACGTACATGATGCCAAGCAGGTGCGCTTCGCTGTCCAACGTTGGCAGCGAGGTGCACAGGGGTAATGCGTTGATCTGCGCGGTGCTGAGGCCCAAGGCCTGCAGATCCTTGGTCAGTGCCGGGGTTTTCTGCCGCTCGGGGTCGAACGCCTCGGCGCCGAGGAACGTCTAGATCTGCCGTTGCAAGGGCGCATGGAACCCGTAATAGGCCTGGATGATGCGGATGTAGGTGCCGAGGTCCAGCGCGGGATGGGTCAGTGGAAGGCGGGCTTCCAGCGTTTTGTGCTGCACGGCGGTGGCCGAACGCAGCATCTGCAGCACGCCAGCGGGCGGCGCGGAAACGGAAACAGGTGACAGCTCGGGGGTGGCTTCAACCAAGGGCGGTGGCGTCCAGAATGAATAAGAGAAAGCTTCGAGTAAACAGGCATCCGCAGGTTCACGCAGATGACTAC
>CAURWS010000696.1:0-2824 GCA_963528485.1 uncultured Pseudomonas sp.
CTGCCGACCGTCAGCGCGTTTTGCGCCAACTGCCGGGCACCGCTCAGATTCAATTCACGCACGCATGCTTTGACTTCGCCGACACTGCGCGCCGCGACACTCAATTCATCCACGCCCAGCCCGACCAGCACCGGCACCGCCAGCGGGTCAGCCGCCAGCTCGCCGCACACACCGACCCATTTGCCATGGGCGTGGGCGGCGCGAACGGTGATGTCGATCAGTTGCAGCACCGCCGGATGCAAGCCATCGGCCTGAGCCGACAGGGTCGGATGACCGCGGTCGATGGCCAGGGTGTACTGCGTCAGGTCGTTGGTGCCGACGCTGAAGAAGTCCACCTCTTTGGCGAGCACAGGCGCCAGCAGCGCGGCCGACGGCACTTCGATCATGATGCCCAGCTGCAGGTCAGCCACCGGGATTTCCAGGCGCAGGCGCTCGGTCATGTCCCGCGCCTGACGCCACTCTTCAACCGTGCCGACCATCGGGAACATGATGCGCAGCGGGCGGTTGTCGGCGGCACGCAGTAGCGCGCGCAACTGGCTTTCCATCACGTCCGGGCGTTGCAGGGTCAGGCGGATGCCTCGCACGCCGAGAAACGGATTTTCTTCCTTGTCGATCGGCCAGTACGGCAGCGGTTTGTCGCCGCCCACATCAAGGGTCCGCACCACCAGCGGACGGCCCTTGAGGTCGTCCAGTACGCGACGGTATTCGGCTTCCTGGGTGGCTTCGTCCGGGGCCGAACTGTGGGCCATGAACAGCAATTCGGTGCGCAGCAGGCCGATGCCTTCAGCGCCCTGCTCCACCGCAGCCGGGGTGCCGGCACTGTCGCCGATGTTGGCGAACACCTCGACCGCGTGGCCGTCCTGGGTGATCGCCGGTTCCATGCGCAACGCCGCAGCGGCCTTGAGGCGCACCTCGCGGGTGTCGCGATCGAGCAGCGCGCGTTGCAGGGTTTGCCCGTCTGGCGCAACGTCGAGACGACCGCGCTGGCCGTCGATCAACAGCGGCGTGCCGGACTTGATCAATAGCACCGCATCACCCGCCCCCACCAGCGCCGGAATGCCCAGGGCGCGAGCGACGATGGCGCTGTGCGCGGTGGCGCCGCCGCGAGCGGTGAGGATGCCAGCGACGCGGGCCGGATCGAGCCGCGCCACGTCGGACGGGCCGACTTCGTCCATCACCAGAATGTAGGGTTCTTCAGGCTCGACCAAATCATCGACGCCGCACAACTGCGCCAGTACGCGGCGGCCGACGTCACGCAAGTCCGCCGCACGCTCGGCGAGCAAGGCGTCCTTGAGTTGTTCCTGTTGCTGCGCGGCAGCTTCGACCACGTGGGTCCAGGCAGCAGCGGCGCTCTCGCCAGTCTTGAGGCGCAGGACGACTTCATCCACCAGCTCGGGGTCGTCGAGCATTTCCTGGTGGGTGACGAAAATCTCGCGAATGGCCTTGGCGGTGCTGCGTTGAATCAGGTTGCCGATGTCATCGCGGACCTGAATCAGCGCGCCCTGCAGCCGCTCGTGCTCGGCGTGATACGACTCGCCACGCAGCGGGTAATCAAACACTGGCAACACGTGCACATGGGCAGGACCGGTGGCGATGCCAGGCGCAGCGGGCACGGCCTGAAGCTGGGAACCGGCAGCGGGCGCGCTCAGGTGTTTTTCCATCACGGCAGCCGTCGGGCTCGGTGCGGATTCAGTCGGCAGCGGCTCGATTTCTTCGCCCAAGCCTTCGAGCACGGCGGCGATCAACGCAGGCAATGCGTCATTGGCAACGGAAGGCTCGGCGATGAATTCCAGTATCTGGCCGCGACGCACGCCCAGGCTCAACAGCTTGCTCAGGCTCTTGGCCGACACCGGGTTCTCGCCGCTGTCGAGGATGCGCACACGCACATCGCCGTCGAAGCTCTTGGCCAGTTGCGCGAGGATTTTCGCAGGCCGCGCATGCAGGCCATGGGCGTTGGCCAGCGCAACACGCTCGCTCGGCCAGTCCGGCGGCACGTCACCGCCCAGGGCCTGGAGCACGGCGCGGCTGCTGGTGGCCTGGCCCAGTTCATGGCCACGCCCCTCGATCAGCAACGCACACAGACGCTCAAGCAAGGCCTGATGAGATTCGCCCAGGCTCGCCAGGCAAAACAGGCCGGTCAGCGGTTGCCCCAGATGACGCATCGGCTTGTCCGGGGTGACGAACGCCAGGCCCGGCTTGTTGACCATCTGCTCGCTGTGCAGCCACCACAGTCCTTCGCCCAACGGCAGCGGATCGACCTGCTGCAGCACGGCAGCAAAGCCGTTGTTCACGCACTCGGCACGGCGCAGCAGACGCGCGCCGCGCCAGACCAGCTCTTCGAAATCATCGACCGAGGCGCCAAGGCTGATCATCTGCGCATCCAGCGCCAACTCTTGCGGCGCGCCTTGCAGCAGCTTGAGCAGGGATTCGGGGGTTTTCGCCTGACGCAACGCCTCGCCCAGATCGGTCTCGCCGAGGGCGCGGGTCAGCAGTTGCAGCAGGCGCAGGTGTTCGTCGGATTTGGCCGCGATGCCGATGGCCAGGTACACCCTCTGCCCGTCGCCCCAGTCCACCCCTTGGGGGAACTGCATCAGGCGCACACCAGTGGCGTAGACCTGATCGCGGGTTTGCGGCGTACCGTGGGGGATCGCGATGCCCTGCCCCAGAAAGGTCGAGCCCTGCTGTTCGCGGGCCTGCAAGCCCTGCAGATAACCGGGGGCCACCAGACCGTCGGCCACCAGCAGATCGGCGAGCAATTGCAGCGCGGCGGGTTTATCCACAGCCGACTGGTCCATGGAAATTTGCTCAACGGTCAGCTCGAGCA
>CAURWS010000697.1:0-2823 GCA_963528485.1 uncultured Pseudomonas sp.
GGTCCGGGCAGTGCTGGTAGGGATTGATCCCACCCTCACCCACCGGCGCCAGCCAGTCCGGCTGGGAATAGCGGCACAGCGTCGGGTCGTAACTGCGATAGCCATTGCCAGCATGATACTGACCGGTGACCGGGTCGCGGCGCATGCCGTTGTACCCAACCACCACTTCATCCAGCGCGGCGCCCTCACCGAATGGCAACAGCGGCGCAAGGCTGATTTCGCCGCCCTTGACTTGTCCGGCGATGCCGACCTGAGGATCGTCGATCAGCCAGCGCACCTCTTCACCGTCGTACTCGGCCAGCCCCGCCGAGACGCTGGTGCGGCGGGTCACGGTGCGGTCCTCGTCGAACCAGATCTCGCCGATCAGCTCGTCACCTTCGTAGCGCAGTTCGCGGGTAATGTCGTCTTTTTTGACATACTGCGCCGCCAGGCGCTGATAGCCGTCGTACTCATAGCGGGCCAGTAGCTCGTTACTGGCGTCACTGACCTTGCTCAACTGGCCGCAAGCGTTATAGGCGAACTTGGGCCCCTGAGCTTCAGCGGCCTCAAGGTAGCCGTTGCCGCTCCAGCTCAGAGTTTCAGATTGGGCGCCTAGCTTCGCCGCGGTCATGCGCGTCGGATCATTTGCGTCATAGCTGAACGCCTTGGTCACTTGCAAACCGTCAAAGTCGGTGGTCACACAACTGACGAGATTGTCCAGCACATCCCACGTGAAGACCTGAGCCTTGACCGCGTTGCCCTTGACGTCTTGAGGGCAATATTCGGCTTTTTCGGCTTCGCAGGTATAGCGCTCGAGTCTATCGAGCAAGTCGTAGCTGAAACGCTCGGTGGACCTGAGCACGCCTGCTTCGTAACTGACCTTGCTCGCCAGCCGACCGTCGCCGCGCCAGGTCATGCGATGCTCGAAACGCGGCGCGCCATTGAGCAAGAAGGTTCGCTTTACCTCTTGGCCAAAACCGTCGTGCTCGCTGAGCACCTGCCATTGCTCGCCGGCCTTCAAGGCGTGGACCTGCCGGGATTGCAGCTGCCCCAATGGGTCGTAGCGGTAGGCCACGTCCTCATGTTCCTGACAGGTGCGCAGGACGCGCCCCTCGTGGTCGGCGAACGCGCGCTGCAGATGGCCATCGGCGCGCAACGACGCCACGGTATTGCCCCGCAGGCTTTGCCATTCCACGGTTTTCGATTCGCTACGCGGTGTGGTTTGCGCTTGCTTACGGCGACCCGGCAGGCTCGGCTGGATGAAGCTGTGCTTCCATGTGTCGATCACACTGCTGCCCGACGCCACGGTGGTGACGCCGTTTTTGCGTGTAAGGCTGGCTACGGGGCTGTCATCGGCACCCCATTTAACGCCATCGGCATCGACCTGCGTCTGCATTTTTGTATTGTCTGGCAAAGTGACGCTGTCGTCTTTGAAGGTGTAGATGCGGCTACCGACCTTGCGTGACTTCAAGGAGGAATGGTTAACCATGGTCTGAGTCGCCACGACTTTTCCGCCCACCTTAAGTTCGGTGATCTGGTTGCTAAAGCCGTGGTAGGTGCGTTCGATAAGGGTGTTGTCGGGGCGAGTGATCTTGGTGACTCTACCCAAGGCGTCCCGGTCGAATACGTAGATGCGGGTTTCGTCGTCAACGGCTCTCGCGCTTCTGACTACCAGGCCGTTCGAATCCAGATGTTGGGTTAGTTTCAGATGTTGCTGGCCCGTGCCATCGGAGAGAGTTTGTGTCCGTTCGAAAGTGCCGTCGGTTTTGGTGAGGTATTCAGTGGTGTGTTGAGAGAGGCGTTGATTGGCGAGGCCATGTTCTTCGTTCAAACCAGTTTTGAAATCGCAAACAACCTCGGCATGGGTCGTTTTTGCTGTGGGAGAAAGGATAAGACTCGCCTGCGCCTTCTGCGCTGAATCAAGATCAAGATAAGCTTCAAAATCCCAGGGTTCAAAATCGATCTTATCCGGCACACCTTTCAACCTTTCGAAGTCGAA
Source organism: uncultured Pseudomonas sp. (assembly GCA_963528485.1). Taxonomy (GTDB): domain Bacteria; phylum Pseudomonadota; class Gammaproteobacteria; order Pseudomonadales; family Pseudomonadaceae; genus Aquipseudomonas. The sequence continues at coordinate 1,979 of CAURWS010000697.1, forward strand.
ATCAACCTGTTTCAGCTGAATGCGTCCGTTTTCCAAAACATTGATAAGCACGTCAGACCTAGAATCCATAAGCCTTCTGCTATTGCCTTTTAGCCCTGCCAAGCCGTTCGCAAACTTTAAGAATTTAACACCATCAAAACTGGCGTAATCAAAAATCCGATACCCCAATGTTAAAGCGCGATTAATCAGTATAACAATTGGATCACTTCCTACAAAATATTGGCTCGGATGCTTTTCATTCTCTGGCAATTCGTTTAGTTTCATCAGGCAGCGAAAAAACTCATCAGCGTCGTGGCTGTTCGCGCCATCGAAACCGAGAAAAGAAACTTCATAATTCGGTTGATATTCAGTTACCCGCGAACCGGAGGTGCCCGCAGTCGACGCTTTCTCAACTTCAACCCCGCGAGCTGTCATCCAAGGCTGGCGCCCCTCCTGCAACTGCACCTGATCTCTCTCAATAACAGCCTGCCCACCCGGCAAGTAATCCCACTCGAAACGGCCCATCACCTGCGACTCATCCAGCCCTTGCAGCGCACATTCATACAACGGCAGATAAACCTTGGAGCCAGCCCTTCGCCACTCACTGCGCCAGGTCCGCTGCAATCCATCCAGATAAGCAAGGGTTTCGTCACCATTATCGTGACGTCGAGTCGCCAGCTTTCCATTCTTGGAATATTCAGTCTGGGTGCGCCTATCGGCTTTCTGGCCATCGCCCCGGCTTTTCTTGCCGGGTTTGAGCCGATACTGCGCCTCATCAACCACTCGCCCGACAACGTCGTAGCCCCAAGTCGTCTCGATGCCGTCCTCAATGCGCGACAGGCAACGCTGGCTATAACGGGAATAAT
>CAURWS010000698.1:0-2822 GCA_963528485.1 uncultured Pseudomonas sp.
GAACGGTGTGGCGGGCGTATTCGGTGGTGTCATCGCCATTCGACGAGTTTCTCGAATTCTTCTCCATTGTCGTGCCGGGGGGCGAGTTCACCATTGAACTCAATCGCCTGCGCGAAGGCGACACCCTGATGGTCGAGAAACAGGCCACCGGCTATCTGACGCTCGACCGCTTCAATGACGGCCGCGACCTGTGGATGTTGTCCACCGGCACCGGCGTGGCGCCGTTTCTGTCGATCCTGCAGGACTTCGAGGTCTGGGAGAAATTCGAGCGCGTCATCCTGGTGTACAGCGTGCGCGAGGCGAAGGAGCTGGCGTATCAAGAGATGATCGCCGAGCTCACTCAGCGGGAGTACCTCGCCGAATACGCGCACAAGTTCCAGTTCATCGCTACGGTCACCCGCGAAGAACACCCCGGCGCATTGCACGGGCGCATTACGACCTTGATCGAGAATGGCGAGCTGGAAAACGCGGCGGGAGTCGAGCTGTCACCGGAGCATTCGCGGGTGATGATCTGCGGTAACCCGCAGATGATCGAAGACACCCGCGCCGTGCTCAAAACCCGCGACATGCGCCTGGCCCTGACCCGCAAGCCGGGCCAGGTGGCGGTGGAGAATTATTGGTAGGAACTTGACCCGCTTTTGATTCTGGCCGGAGGCCGTAGGAGCGGCGCTTGCCCGCGGTCTGCCGGGAACCGGCAGTAAAACCACACAACCCGTTAGTGTCTGACACACCGTGGTGGCAGGGTTTGCTGTCGGTTCCCGACAGATCGCCGACAAGTCAGGCTCCTACGCCCTCCGGGCAGAAGCGCTGTCCTCAAACCAACCGATCAGGGTTCACCGGCAGTGGCGCAGCCGGTTTGCTGTTCTGCTCTTTAAGCAGGTCGCGAATCTCGGTCAGCAGGGTTTCCTGCGGGGTTGGAACAGGCGGCACGGTAGGCGCTTTGGCCTCTTCACGCTTTAAGCGGTTGATCGCCTTCACACCCATGAAGATCGCAAAGGCCACGATGATGAAGTCGATCACGGTCTGAATGAACTTGCCGTAGGCCAGCACAACGGCAGGTGCCGTGCCCTCGGCGCCTCTGAGGGTAATGGCCAGATCACTGAAGTCCACGCCGCCAATCAGCAGCCCCAGGGGCGGCATGATTACATCGCCGACGAACGACGAAACGATCTTGCCGAATGCCGCGCCAATAATGATCCCGACGGCCATGTCGACGACGTTCCCTTTGACGGCAAAGGCTTTGAACTCGCTTAGTACGCTCATGGTGTATTCCTTTGTTACAGATGAGGGTGGTGGATGCAGTGTATGTCAGCTGCACGCATCTCGCGTAATCCATTCAATCGACCGGCTTTGATGCTGTTAGTTTTACGCAATTGTCCACAAAGGTGTCTGCGGGGCCGTTCATGGGCCAGCGTTTCGGGCATGGGGTATGATTGCCCTTTTTTGCGGCGGGGGGTTCCATGGCCAAGGCCAAACGCATGTATGGCTGCACCGAGTGCGGCGCGACCTTTCCCAAATGGGCCGGCCAATGCGGCGAATGCGGCGCCTGGAACACGCTGACCGAAACCATGGTCGAAAGCGGCGGCGCGGCGGCGCCCGCAGGTCGTGGCGGCTGGGCGGGGCAGCAGGCGCAGATCAAGACCCTGGCGGAAGTCAGCATCGAAGAGATTCCGCGCTTCTCCACCAATTCGGCGGAGCTGGATCGCGTGCTCGGCGGCGGTCTGGTGGATGGCTCGGTGGTGTTGATCGGCGGCGACCCGGGCATCGGCAAATCGACGATTCTGTTGCAGACCCTCTGCGCCATTGCCGAGCGCATGCCCGCGCTGTACGTCACCGGCGAAGAATCCCAGCAACAGGTCGCCATGCGCGCCCGTCGCCTGAGCCTGCCCCAGGACAAGCTGCGGGTCATGACCGAAACCAGCATCGAAACCATCATCGCCACGGCGCGCATCGAGCAGCCGAAAGTCATGGTGATCGACTCGATCCAGACCATCTTCACCGAACAACTGCAGTCGGCGCCCGGCGGCGTGTCCCAGGTGCGCGAGAGTGCGGCCCTGCTGGTGCGTTACGCCAAACAGAGCGGTACGGCGATCTTTCTCGTCGGTCACGTGACCAAGGAGGGCGCGCTGGCCGGGCCTCGCGTACTCGAACACATGGTCGACACCGTGCTGTATTTCGAGGGCGAATCGGACGGCCGCCTGCGTTTGCTGCGGGCGGTGAAGAACCGCTTCGGCGCGGTCAACGAACTGGGCGTGTTCGGCATGACCGACAAGGGCCTGAAAGAAGTCTCCAATCCGTCGGCGATTTTTCTGACCCGCGCCCAGGAAGCGGTCGCAGGCAGTGTGGTCATGGCCACGTGGGAAGGCACCCGGCCCATGCTGGTCGAAGTGCAGGCACTGGTGGATGACAGCCATCTGTCCAACCCGCGCCGCGTGACGCTGGGGCTGGATCAGAACCGGCTGGCCATGCTGCTGGCGGTCCTGCATCGCCATGGCGGCATTCCGACCCACGACCAGGACGTGTTCCTCAACGTGGTCGGCGGGGTCAAGGTGCTGGAAACCGCGTCAGACCTGGCCTTGATGGCCGCGGTCATGTCGAGCCTGCGCAATCGCCCGCTGCCCGGCGATTTGCTGGTGTTTGGCGAAGTGGGGTTGTCGGGCGAAGTGCGCCCGGTACCGAGCGGCCAGGAGCGCTTGAAAGAAGCCGCCAAGCACGGTTTCAAACGCGCCATCGTGCCCAAGGGCAACGCGCCGAAAGAGCCTCCGCCGGGGTTGACCGTCGTTGCCGTAACCCGACTGGATCAGGCGCTGGATGCGTTGTTT
>CAURWS010000699.1:0-2818 GCA_963528485.1 uncultured Pseudomonas sp.
GTTCTAGGTATCCATCCGTCAGCCGCCGATCACAGATGCCGAAAACCCTCAAGAGTCATGGCACCCGCTAACGGAAGATCCGCCTCCAGCTCAGCCAGGCTGGCCGTGTGCATGGCGTAGGCCTGTTGCAGGTTGCCATGCACCGCCAGGCCGATCAGCGAGCCTACCAACGGTTGATGGCTGACCAGCAGCACGTCGTCGGACGCATACAGGTCCAGATTGTCCAGCACCTTGCGCGGGTCGCTGTCCGGGGTGAGCCAGGGCACGGTGACGATCGAATCGGCAAAACCCAGCGCCTGACGCACCAGCTCAGCGGTTTGCTGAGCGCGCACGTAGGGGCTGGCGATGATCCAGCGCAGCGGCTGGCCCATCAGGTGCGCAGCACTGGTCAGAACCTCTTCACGGCCGTTGGCGGTCAGCTCGCGTTCGGCGTCGGTGCGGGCCCGGTTCTGGGCCTCGCCGTGACGCAGAATCCACAACTTCATAGCTTGGGCTCCTCATCGCGAACCGGATGCGCGGCCGCAGGGACCTTGTGCGGTGCCTCGCCTTCCGGTGCGCGCGGGGCAGGCCAGTCGGCGAACGGCCAGGGTTTCTGGTCAGTGTGAAAAGTGCCGAAGCGGCCGATCTGCGCCAGAAACTGGCTCAGGCTGTCGCCAAAGGACATCAGGCTCAGGCTCGGTGCGCCGTAGAACAGGCGATAGGCCAGCTGCACCAGCACCACCACCGCCAGCACGAGTTCCGCGACCTGCCAGACCACCACAAACACCACCATCCACAGGATGCGCAGCAGGATCGATTCGTGTTGCTTGAATTCAGAGTCGTTCACGAGCGTCTCCACAGAGTTGAAAAGCCGGGCAAAAGGATCAGTTGAAGTCACCGATGGAAATGAAATCGACGTCGGTCTTGGGCTCGGCGCGCATCAGCAGCTCAATGACCTGCTCCAGCGTACGCCCTTCGAACAGGATCGCGTGCAGCCCCGCCACCAGCGGCATGTACACCTGTGCCTCCTGCGCCTTGGCCTTGAGCACCTTGAGGGTGTTGACCCCTTCGGCCACCTCGCCCAGACGGGTGACGGCCTCATCCAGGCTCAGTCCCTGACCCAGGGCGAAACCGACCTGATAATTGCGGCTCTTGGGCGACGAGCAGGTGACGATCAGATCGCCCACACCGGCCAGGCCCAGAAAGGTCATGGGGTTGGCGCCCTGGTTCACCGCAAAGCGGGTCATCTCGGCCAGCGCACGGGTGATCAGCATGCTTTTGGTGTTCTCGCCCATGCCCAGCGCCACGGCCATGCCGGCGATGATCGCGTAGACGTTTTTCAGCGCCCCGCCCAGCTCCACGCCGAAGCGGTCGGCGCTGGCGTACACGCGGAAGGTGCGGCCATGCAGCACGGCCTGCACCTTCTGGCACAGCTCGTCGTCTTCACTGGCCACCACGGTTGCGGTCAACGCGTGTTCGGCGATTTCGCGAGCCAGGTTGGGGCCGGACAGCACGCCGATGCGCGCCTTGGGCGCGATGTCTTCGAGGATTTCGCTCATCAGCTTGAAGGTCTGCGCCTCGATGCCTTTGGTCAGGCTGACCAGCATCTTGCCCGTGAGCAGTTCGACATGGGGGGTGAGCACGCTGCGCAGCGCACTGGACGGCAAGGCGACGAACACCAGCTGGCTCTGGCTCAGGGTGCTTTGCAGGTCGGTCACCGGCTCCACCGCATCGAGCACCTTGATGCCCTTGAGGTAGCGCGGGTTCTCGCGGTTGACGCGGATCGCCTCGGCCTGCTCGGGGTCGCGCATCCATTGCAGGACCCGATGGCCGTTCTCGGCCAGAAGGTTGGCCACGGCCGTCCCGAAGCTGCCACCACCCAGAACTGCGATCGGTTGCTGTTGGGTCATAAAACAATCCATCTAGAGCCATCAGAACTGGCGATGGCAGCATTATACGGAGCGCCGTGCTCGCCACCAGCGGCAAAACACGACAGCGGGTAATCGACGGCAGACACCCGACTCTTCACAAGGAAATTCCCTGCGGCTCGGTTAAGATGCGCGCACCGGATGAAAATTCCACGGCGCCTTCGATGAGCTATCGTTAGGGCGCTTCCCGATGAGATCACTCGATGACAAAACCGTCTCCCCTCGCCGGACGTCGCCCGCAATGACCAACGCGGCGCTCAAGACTGCGGGCCTCAAACCGTGACGGCGCAGCGCGGCTGGAACATCAGCACCCGTACGCAGATCCTCAGCCTGGGGCCGGCCTTGCTGTTGACGTTGCTGCTGATCAGTTTCTTCACGGTGGTGCGTATTCAGGACCTGCGCCAGGAGCTCACCCACACCGGGCAGTTGATCGCCAATCAGTTGGCCCCGGCCTCCGAATACGGCGTGATCGTCGGCAACGACGATGTGCTGGAAAGCCTGATGAAGGCCACCATGAGCATTCCTCATGTACGGTTTCTGGAGGTGCAGGACAGCACGGGCAAGGTGCTCGTCCACGTCGAACAGGCCGCCGACAACGCCCGTGCGCGGCAACTGGAAGTGTTTCAGGCGCCAATTCGCCTGCAACAGGTCAAGTCCGACGGTAATCACCTGGAAGACGCCGAAGACGTTGCCAGCGTGCCCGTCGAGGACTACCTGGGCCGCGTGCTGGTGGGCATGTCCAGCGACGCCTTCAACCTGCGTGAACAGGAAATCCTGCTCAAGGCCGGCATCCTCGCCCTCTTCGCCCTGCTGTTTACCTACATTCTGGCGCGCCGCCTGTCGCTGAGCCTGTCCCAGCCGATCAGCGCCATGAGCGATGCGGTCAAGGCCATCCAGCACGGCGATTACAC
>CAURWS010000700.1:0-2816 GCA_963528485.1 uncultured Pseudomonas sp.
TCGACCGGCCCATGCCGTAGTCGCGATAAAACTGCGCGCCCTTGGCCAGAATCAGCGGCACCGAAGCCAGGGTCAGTACGTTGTGCACCAGGGTCGGCTGGCCGAACAGGCCTTTGAGGGCCGGGATCGGCGGCTTGGCGCGCACCAGTCCGCGTTTGCCTTCCAGCGAGTCCAGCAGCGCGGTTTCTTCTCCGCAGATATAGGCCCCGGCGCCGACGCGCACTTGCAGATCGAAACTCAGGCCGCTGCCGCCGACATCAACGCCCAAATAGCCTGCGCTGCGGGCAATGTTGATCGCCTCGCGCAGGGTCGAGACCGCTTGCGGGTATTCTGAGCGTATATAGATGTAGCCGAGGCTGGCGCCGACGGTGATACCGGCGATGGCCATGCCTTCGATCAACAGGTAAGGATCGCCTTCCATCAACATGCGGTCGGCGAAGGTGCCGGAATCGCCTTCATCGGCGTTGCACACCACGTATTTCTGTGGGGCTTGGGTGCCACGCACCGTGCGCCATTTGATGCCGGCAGGAAAGGCCGCACCCCCACGACCGCGCAGGCCGGAGTCGAACACCGCGGTGGCCGTCTCTTCACCGCCAATGGCGATGGCGCGGGTCAGCCCTGCAAAGCCGCCGTGAGCCCGATAATCGTCCAGCGACAGGGGCTGGGTAATCCCCGCGCGAGAAAAAATCAGGCGCTGCTGGGTCTTCAGGTAAGGCAGTTCATCAACCAATCCCAAGGCCAGAGGATGACTGGACGGGTCGTTTTGCAGCGCATCGAACAGGCCCGGCACATCGGCTTCGGTCAGCGGGCCAAACCCGAGCCGGCCTTGCGGGCTGTCCACTTCCAGCAGCGGCTCCAGCCAGTACAAGCCCCGGGAACTGGTGTGATGCAGGTCCAGCGGCAGGTTGCGTTTGCGCGCTTCGCTGGCCAGCGCCACAGCGACGGTATCCGCTCCAACGGCGCGGGCCACAGAGTCGGCGGGCAGATAAAGGCGCGTCATCATGCGTCCTCCCGGCAAGCGTCGAGCAGGGCATCCAGACGCTCGGCGCTGAGCCGCGCGTACACCTTGCCGTCCAGCTCCAATGCGGGTGAACAGGCGCAGGCCCCCAGGCAATACACCGGCCGCAGGCTGATGTTGCCGTCGATGCTGCTGCCGTGATCGTCCAGCTGCAGGCGCTCGCGCAATTGCGCCGCCAGTTGCTCGGCGCCCCGGCTCTGGCAGGACTCGGCGCGACACAGGCGCAGAATGTGCCGGGCGGGCGGTGCGGTGCGAAAGTCATGGTAGAAACTGATGACTCCGCGCACCTCGGCCTGGCTTTGATTGAGGGCGTGGGCTATGTCGGGGATGGCGGCATCGGGGATGTAACCGAGGCCTTCCTGAATCTCATGAAGAATGGGCAACAGAGCGCCGGGGGAGCCTTTGTGGCGCTCCAGCAGGCTGTTGACCATCGGCAGAATCGACATCTGATCAGGCATACAGCATTCCTCACGGTCACGGACAAACCAGGCGGCTGTCGGTCGTCCGAAAGTGTCGGCTGCGGCACATCTCCCACGTCACGGGCTCGTGGATGTTCAGGCCGAGGCCAGGGCACCCTTGTCGGGCATCTTGTTGTGCCCGGCGCGATCTGTGTCGCGCCCTTGGTCGGGCAGAAAAACAGCTTGGCACGACGATTTTGAATTATTCGTACAAAAACGACGCGGCCCGTTCTTTTTGCGACTTAGAATGAGCATAGACCGTCGCAGCACATTTCAGCGTTGGCGACGGTCAATCAGCGTGGGCAATCAGAGGCGGTTGGCAGCGAGGCGGCTTAGCGGTTGTGCCGCAGAATCGAGAAATTCAGCGCAGCGGCCACGGTCAACCAGATGAGGTAGGGGAACAGAATCAGGCCGGTGATCAGGTCCAGCGGCAATGCCACCACGATCAGCGTGGCTACGGTCAGCCAGAGCACGGCGAGAATCACCATCGCCGCGGCGATGCGATGAGCGCCGAAGAATACGGGTGTCCACAGCGTATTGAGCGCGATTTGCGCAGCCCACAACGCCAATGCCGGCCCGCTGTCGGGCAACAGCGTCAGGCGATACCCAGCCCAGGCCAGCAGCAGATAAATAATCGTCCACGCCACCGGGAACAGCCAGTTCGGCGGGGTGAAAGCGGGTTTTTGCAGGCTCTCGTACCAACTGCCGGGTTTGAAAATCACTCCCGTACTGGCAGCGGCGCAGCAGGCAATCAGAAAGATATAGAAGGTCATCAGAAGTCCTTGGCTAGAGCGGTCCGGTTGAAGTTGTTTGCCGACCTGATCGATCTGCCGAGCGGGAATTGGAATGAACTTGTGCCCCCGCGCAACGGCCAGAATCTTACAGTCAGCAAAGGAAAGACCCTGATGAACACCGATCAATTCAATCAGTACGACGCGCAATACCTTCACCAACAGGTGGCCAAGGAGCTGGGCATCACCGCCGACGAGCTGAAAACCTGGATGATCAACGACATTGAGCGTGTCACCGAAGGCGGCAAGGACGTCGGACACATGGTGGTGTTTCGCGAGTCAACGCCCCCTGAAATTCTCGACAAACTGCAGCACCGGCAGAGCCAGTTCACGGCGATGACCGGTGTGATCCCGCACAATCAAAGCTGACGCGCAGGATCGTCTCGACAGTTCAGGCGAGGCAGCCCGAAGCCGTCACCTCAGCGATAGCGTTCCAGCCAGTGCGCGTAAGGCGCTGGCAAGGTCCAGGACGCGTTGTCGACGCCCAGCTCTTTCGCTGCAAAGTAGGCCCAGTGCGGATCGGCCAAGTGCGCGCGTCCGACCGAAACC
>CAURWS010000701.1:0-2813 GCA_963528485.1 uncultured Pseudomonas sp.
AATGCGGTGTGTCAGCCACCATTGATGTATCTGACACATCGCATTCGCCAGCAAGCCGGCTCCCACAAGGGGCAGCGTTAGTTGTCAGACATATCAAACATCCAGCCGCGTCGCCTCGAACTTCACCCGCGGATGCGCAATCCGGTCCTGCGCCCTGACCAGTTCAAGCTCGTAACTGCCACAGGCCTGGGTTTCCAGGAGGACTTCATGCACCGCCGAAGCCGTGTATTCGAAGGCGCTGCGCAAGTCGTCCCCCAGCAACACCTTCGACAGGAACAACCCGGACGTCAGGTCGCCCACGCCCACCGGCTGACGCGGAAACGCCAGCAGCGGACGGCGCAGGTGCCAGCTTTCGTGCTCGGTCACCAGCAGCATCTCGAAGCCTTCGGCAGGCTTGCCCGGATAATCCAGATGTTTGACGACGATCGCCTTGGGGCCTCGGGCCAACAGCGCGCGGGCCATCGCCAGGCAGTCGAGCAGTGAACTGGGTTTGCGCCCGGAAAAACTGTCCAGCTCCAGTTGGTTCGGGCAGAGAAAGTCCGCCACGGCTGCGGCCTCATCGAGCAGAAAATCGCTCACTTCCTGGGGCACGATGCAGCCCTTTTCCGGATGCCCCATCACCGGGTCGCAGAGGTACAAGGCCCGTGGATTGGCCCGTTTGATCTGCGCTACGGCGGTCAGAATCGCTCGCCCCTGGGCCGCGCTGCCCAGATACCCCGACAACACCGCATCACAATTGCCCAGCTCGCCGATGGCGGCAATACCGTCGACCAGCGCAGGAATTTGCTGCGGCGCCAGCACTTCGCCCGCCCAGTGTCCATACTGAGTGTGGTTGGAGAACTGAACGGTATTCAGCGGCCAGACGTTGATGCCGATACGCTGCATAGGGAACACGGCCGCGCTGTTGCCAGCGTGCCCGAAGACCACGTGAGACTGGATTGCGAGTAGATGAGGCGAACGTTTCATGACAGGTTCCTGAAGCCGGGAAAGCACAGTAGTAGTGAAGCCGGACGAAGTGAAGCGAAATTAAACGACCGGGCTATGGCTGTCGGTGACCTGACGCAGTTAAGCTGGACGTCTTCTGTTGGAGCTCTCTTTTCATGCTGACCCTGGGCAATATTTTCGTCCTGATGCTGCTGGCGACCGCTGGCGCGTGGCTGTGGCACTCCCATGGTCTGCGTGAAAGGGCGCTGGAACGCGTCAAACAACACTGTGCCAAACTGGACCTGGAACTGCTCGACGAGAACGTCGCCCTGCGCCGGATTACCTTCAAGCGCGACAACGACGACCGCAAGCGGCTGGCCCGCGTGTATAACTTTGAATTCACCGTGACCGGCGAGCAGCGCCACCCCGGCACCATCACCATGTTCGGCGCGCACACTGCGCAGATCGAGCTGGCGCCCTACCCGTTCGAGATCAAGGATCCCAAGCCTACCGCCGAGATCATCCAGCTCAGCGAATGGCGTCAGGATCACAACAAGTGGAAGCACTGAGCGGCTGTGGATAACCGCTTCAGGTTGCGGTCTGGTTGCCGGTGGTGTCTTTCTAAGCCAGACATTTCGCCAATTGAGCGCTCAATTCAGCCTCGTCTTGAGGCGCTGCAAAGATCAATTCCAGCCGCGAATCCTTGCGCCACTCACTCGGCGCCCATTGGAGTTCGCTCTCCTGCAGCGCATTGCCCGAAACCCACCCCGATGCGCTGTGGATAACCAGCTTGGCGCGGCGCCATTCAAGGCTTTGCAGCCATTGCTGCACCTTCGATGCATCGAACAGCCGATCCGGATGCCAGCGCCAGCCAATGCTCCACCCTTCTGCCTGACCCTTGCTCAGGCAAATCGGCGTCATCGGGTCAGCCCACACCGCAGGCAGCTGGGCCAGCGTCTTGGGCGCGACGAAGTTATCCACACCCTCGACGCCTCGCGCTTGCACACCCGGCAATCGATCCAGCGGCATGGCGCCTGACTCGCTCCAGAACAACTGACGCTCTGGCAATTGCTCGCTGATAGCCTGCCGTTGAGCTGAGTCGAGGCCTGCTGATTTGTTGAGTACTAACAGGCCGGCGTTCTCAATGGCTTCCTGCTGGGTCTGCGGCAGCGGCTTTCCGGCGGCAAGGGCCTGGGCGTCGAGGACGATCACGCTGGGCTGAACCGCGAGCACACCCAACCAAGGCGCCTGGCGCAATTGCTCCAGCAGTTGCACCGGATGGCCAAGGCCTGAGGGTTCGATGAACAGCCGATCCGGCCTTGCCTTGCGCAGCAGTCGCCCGAGGCCGACCTGAAACGGCGCGCCATTGACGCAGCACAGGCAACCCCCAGCCACCTCGCCAAGTGCGATACCATCCTCGGCCGTGCTGAGCAGCGCAGCGTCCAGGCCGATCTGACCGAACTCATTGATCAGAATCGCCCAGCGCTCATGAGCAGGTTTTTGCGTCAGCAGGTGTTTGATCAGGCTGGTCTTGCCTGCGCCCAAAGGGCCAGCAATGACATGGGTGGGAATGTTCTGCAGCATGTCCGGCCATTCTTGAACGTCGCTCCCGAAAACGAGCGCAGACGGAGGTAATCAATGCGAGCAATCCGGTTGCCCGCGCGGCTGGCGTTGGTGCTGCTGGCGGTGTCGTCAGGGCAGGCGTGGGCCGAGTCCTGTGTGGTTCACAGCCAGGCCGAGCGCCTTGACGTGAAAGTCTGTCAGGAAAATCTCACGATCCCGAAGGACCTGTTCCACGACGGCTTCTGCAAACCTCAGCTCAAAGACCAGAAGACCGAAGTCGCCTACGTGGACCAGTGCCCGAGCGGCTCTTTCGGCCAGTGCAGCAA
>CAURWS010000702.1:0-2807 GCA_963528485.1 uncultured Pseudomonas sp.
GATCTGGTGCCTGACCCACAAGATCGCCGTGCGTGACACTCAGGGCTTCATCATCGGCCTGGCAGGTATCTCGCGGGACCTGCAGATCCTGCAATCACACCCCGCCTACCAAAAGCTCGCCGAGGTCGATGCCTACATCCGCGAGCACTTCGCACGGCCCATCACCCTGCAGGAACTCACCGCTATCGCCGGGCTGTCCATCGCGCAACTGGAGCGGCACTGCAAACGCATTTTCCAGCTCACGCCGCGGCAGATGATTCACAAGGCGCGGCTGGGAGAGGCGTCGCGTTTATTGCGCGAAGAGCTGTCGATCACCGAGGTGGCGCTGCGGTGTGGCTACACGGATCACAGCGCGTTCAGTCGCCAGTTCCGCGCGCTGACCGGGGTGTCGCCCAGCGAATACCGCGAGTCCCAGGGGTAGCCGTGCAGCGTGCATCTATGAAGCACTCCTTGAGTTTTTGCTCCTTTATGTAACACCGCTTTTGCGCGCCGATCTGCGCGGCATCTGTAACTCACTGATCCCAAACCGCCAATGACATCCTGGCAAAACAGGCACGTCCCGTGCATATAAAATATCGTATACGAAATTACTTATCCGGCCGTTCCCTTACTTGCATCCATCGAGGCATCTATGAAAAAGCATGCTCTTGCAGTAGCCCTCCTCGCCGTCGTGAGCTCGTCCGTTATCAACGCCGCCTTTGCCGACAAGCTCGATGACATCATCGACTCCGGCAAACTGCGCTGCGCGGTCACACTGGATTTCCCGCCCATGGGCTCGCGCGATGACAAGAACAACCCGGTCGGATTCGACGTCGATTACTGCAACGACCTGGCGAAAGTGCTGGGGGTGACCGCCGAGGTGGTCGAAACGCCGTTCCCGGATCGTATTCCCGCACTGGTCTCCGGGCGTGCCGACGTGATCGTCGCCTCGACCTCCGACACCCTGGAACGCGCCAAAACCGTGGCCATGACCATTCCTTACTTCGCCTTCCAGATGGTGGTGCTGACCCGCGACAACACCGGTATAACCAAGTACGAAGACCTCAAGGGCAAGAACGTCGGTAACACCAGCGGCACCTATGAAGCCATCGCCCTGGAGAAGGACCAGAAGGCTTGGGGCAGCGGGACCTTCCGTGCCTACCAGACCCAGAACGACACCATCCTCGCCGTCGCCCAGGGCCATATCGATGCGACCGTGGTGACCAACACCGTGGCGGCGGCGACCCTCAAGTCCGGCAAATACAAGGGCCTGAAAGTCGCGGGCAACGCGCCGTATGTCATCGACTACGTGTCGCTGGCGGCCAAGCGCAATGAGTACGGCCTGATCCATTACCTGAACCTGTTCGTCAATCAGCAAGTGCGCACCGGGCGCTATGACGAGCTGTGGAAAAAATGGGTGGGTGACGAAATCAAGCCTGCGAATCTGACGGTGCCGGGGGTTTATTACTGAGCCCGACATGACCACGGCGTTGGCGTCCGGCGATTTTTTTGCGCCGCACGCCCAACCTGTGGGAGCCGGCTTGCTGGCGAAGGCGGCAGTTCAGGCACTGATGTGTCGACCGGCTCCCACAGGGGTTCGGTGTTCGGCGTGACAACAATGCGCGTCGAATAGCCTAAGCCCTCATTCAGGAACCCACGATGTCTGAAGTCTCTTTGAACGGGCGTTGCCTGGTCGCAGGCAGTGCTCAGGGCGAGTTGTTATACGCCGACATGGCCTTAAGCTTCTGGGGCGGTGTAGAACCGTTTACCGGTGAGGTGATCGACCGCCATCACCCCCTCAGCGGCCAGATCATCACCGGGCGGGTGCTGGCGATCCCCAGCGGGCGCGGCTCGTGCACCGGCAGCAGCGTGTTGCTGGAGCTGATCCTCAACGGCCACGCACCCGCTGCACTGGTGTTCGAACGGGTCGAGGACATCCTTACCCTCGGCGTGTTGATCGCCGAGCAGATGTTCGGCCATTCGATCCCGGTCATCAGCCTCGGCGAAGCGGGTTTCGCCGCGTTGCGCGAAGTGAAATTCCTGCGGGTTGAAGACAGCCGTGTCACCACGTTCGACAGCGCCCCGCCTGCCGTGCCCGCCCCATCGCCACGCCACGCCAGCCGCGTGAGTCATGCCATCAGCCTCACCGAAATGGATCAGGCCTTTCTCGACGGCGCCTATGGCAAGGCCGCTCAGGTGGCGATGGGCATCATCCTGCGCATGGCCGAGCTGCAAGGCGCGACCGAGTTGCTGGACATCACCCAGGCGCACATCGACGGCTGCATTTACACAGGCCCCGCCAGCCTGCGCTTCGCCCGGCAACTGGTGGACTGGGACGCGAAGGTCCGCGTGCCGACGACCCTCAATTCCATCTCCGTTGATAAACGCCGCTGGCGCGAGCTGGGCGTGGACCCCGCGCTGGGCGAGCCGTCCAGCCAGTTGGGCGATGCCTACCTGGACATGGGCGCACGGGTCAGTTTCACCTGCGCGCCCTACCTGCTCGACAGCGCGCCGGAGCTGGGCGAGCAGATCGTCTGGGCCGAATCCAACGCGGTGGTCTACGCCAACAGCGTGATCGGCGCGCGCACCCTGAAGTACCCGGATTACCTCGACATCTGCATCGCTCTCGCCGGCCGCGCGCCGAAGATTGGCTGTCACCTGACGCAACAGCGGCTGGCCACGCTGCGCATCGACGTGCCCGACGTCGGCGAGCTGGACGACAGTTTCTACCCGCTGCTCGGCTATCACGTCGGCCTGCTCTGCGGCGCTGACATCCCTGTGGTGTGCGGTCTGGAGCACAAGGGCCCGACCCTCGATGACCTCAAAGC
>CAURWS010000703.1:0-2802 GCA_963528485.1 uncultured Pseudomonas sp.
TCGCTGGCCTGCGGGTTGCCGTAGCGAATGTTGTCTTCGACGCTGCCGAAAAACAGCGCCGGCGTTTGCGACACCCAGGCAAAGCAGCGGCGCAGATCCCGCGGATCAAGGCGCTCGGCCGCGATCCCCTCGATGAGCACCTGCCCCTGTTGCGGGTCGTAGAAACGCAGCAGCAGGTCGAACAGCGTCGACTTGCCTGCCCCCGACGGCCCCACCAGCGCCAGGGTTTCGCCCGCCTCGATGCTCAGGCTCAAACCATCCACCGCATTGCGCTCGGGTCGTGACGGGTAGGCAAAGCTTACGCTTTCCAGCGCCAGACGCCCGCTGACCCGCGCAGGCAGTGTCAGCACATCGCTCTGGGGCGGGGTGATTTCACTGCGCGCCTGCAGCAACTCGGTGATGCGCTCGGCGGCACCGGCGGCCCGCTGCATCTCGCCGATCACTTCACTGAGGGTGCCGAAGGCGCTGCCGACGATCAGGCTGTAGAACACAAACGCCGCCAGCTCGCCTCCCGAAATGCGCCCGGCAATCACATCCATGCCGCCGACCCAAAGCATCACCCCGACCGCGCCCAGCACCAACACGATCACCAGAGTGATCAGCCACGAGCGCTGCAGAATCCGCTTACGCGCTGTGTCGAATGCGCCTTCAGCCGTTTGCGCGAAGCGCTGTCGGTCCTGTTCCTGATGGTTGTAGGCCTGAACCGTCTTGATCTGCCCCAGGGCTTCAGAGACGTAACTGCCGACATCGGCCACGCGGTCCTGGCTTTCTCGCGAGAGACTGCGCACCCGACGCCCGAAAACCAGGATCGGCGCCACCACCAGCGGCAGGGCCACGACCACGATGCTGGTCAGTTTGGGGTTGGTGAAGAACAGCAGAATCACCCCGCCAATCACCATCAGCGCGTTGCGCAGGAACATCGACAATGAGGAGCCGATCACCGATTGCAGCAAGGTGGTGTCAGCGGTCAGGCGCGACTGAATCTCGGAGCTGCGGTTGTTCTCATAGAACCCGGGATGCAGGCTCACCAAGTGGTCGAACACCTCTTTACGCAGGTCGGCCACCACCCGCTCGCCGATCCAGGACACCAGATAAAACCGCGTGAAGGTGCCAACGGCCAGCGCAAGCACCAGCGCCATGAACAGGCCGATGCTTTCGTTGAGCAACGTCGGGGAGCGGGTCAAAAAGCCCTGATCGACCATCAGGCGAATGCCCTGCCCCATGGACAAGGTGATCGCGGCGGTGACGATCAGCGCCAGCAGCGCACCAAGGGCCTGTTTGTGGTACGGCGCGATCATCCGCAGCGCCAGACGAAGGGCATGGCGCTGACGCCCGGAAAACACTGAAGCCATGAAATACACCCGATAGACGACTCAAGCGCCAGAGCCTACACCCGCACATGAAGCTACGCTCATCGTCTTTTGCTGAACTCAACGCCCGGATGCCAGTCAGGTTAAAAGTATCCACGTGATGCCGCGCCGCGTTATGACGCTAATCGAGGACGGTTAGAGTGGATCGGTCTAACCAGTGACTGGCGATTTTATCGGTCATCTGTTGGACTGAAAGGACGCTTGAAAGCGTCCAGGGATGTCATGGCGTGGTCATCAAGCGTGGCTAAATTGAAGCGCACAACCTGATGAGGAGACAGGCCATGAGCTTGCAGAACAGCAGCAATCAAGAACCCGTGGTACGGCCGCAACCCGACGCTCAACTGGGCGGAGCCATTCTCGACCAATACGGGAATCAGATCCTGATTACTGAAGAAATGGTTCAGGCCGCATGTCAGGAATGCGAAAAGTACTGGGTCAAACCTGAAAAACAAGATTGATGAATAGACGCCTTCGAAACCCGGCCCCCTCGCCGGGTTTTTTATGCCTGTAAACGATTCAAATCCGTACGAGCAACAGCCAGCAATAAACGACCCGCGCGACCGGGTTGCACGACGCTTGTTCCTCCGAGGCGTTGAGCACGCCGAGGTGACGCTCAGCGCCTCCGGGGCCGCGTGCATGCGCGTCAGCCGCTCGACCACCAGCATGTGCCGGAAACGCTGTGGGGTTAGATCAGGAAATACGTCGAGTCAATCACTCGCCGACCAGCACGGCCCCCAGCGCCTGAATGATCTGCTGCAACTGCGCGGACTGACCATTGAGGCTCACCCGCAGGCCTTCGATTTCCCGGCGCGGCGGGTAGTGTTTGCGCAGAGCGTCAAAGGCCAGACGCTGGCTCGTCGCGTCGCCCACCAGACTGCGGCGAAAATCCGCGTCGTCGCGGCGCGGATCGTAAATACCTCGGCACAGCATGTTCAATGCCCAGGTCGGGTCAGTGTTGGCGTCAAGGGACACCTGCGCCAGCCACGGTTGGGGCAGCAGGTCTTGCAGCTGAATGGTGGCTGACTGGCCCAGGTGCGCGCACAGCGCCTGATAAATCTGCTCGGTGCCGCGCTGGCGGCCGTCGAGGCTGTAACCGGCGATATGCGGAGTGCCGATGACGCACAGTTCGGCCAGCTCGACATCGACCCGCGGCTCTTCTTCCCAGACATCGAGCACGGCTTGCAGGTCTTCACGTTCCAGCAGCACCTCGCGCAGGGCGGTGTTGTCCACGATCGGGCCGCGGGCGGCGTTGATCAGCCAGGTGCCCGGTTTGAGGGCTTCAAGGCGGGCGCGGTCGAACAGGTGCCAGGTCGGCAGATCGCCGCCCTTGTTCAAGGGCGTGTGCAGGCTGATGACGTCGCAGCGGGCGATGATGTCGTCGAGGCTAACGTAGTCACCGCCCTCTGCGGCCTGACGCGGCGGGTCGCACACC
>CAURWS010000704.1:0-2797 GCA_963528485.1 uncultured Pseudomonas sp.
ACGCCAGGCAACTGCTGCTGGACTTCAGCTGGCCGGGCAACGTACGCCAGATGCGTAATGTGCTGAGGACCCTGGCGGCGCTGTGCGAGGAGGATCGGATTTGTCTGGGTGATTTGCCGCAGGTGATTCGTCAGGGCGTTGCGCAAAAGGCTGAAACGCCTGAAGCCTCTGACTCCCCGCTGGACTGCGCCGAACGTTCGGCGCTGGTCGCGATTCTTGAAGCTCAGCGCTGGCACATGACCCATGCGGCGCAGGAGCTGGGGGTCAGCCGCAATACCTTATACAGGAAGCTGCGCAAGCATGGGATCTCTCGATAGCCCGCTCCTACAGTTGCAACCGCGGCGCCAATTGAACTGTGCGAACCGACCCTCTCTAAGCTAACCTGCGCGAATGTTTTAAGAGGTTGGTCATGCACATTCATATTCTGGGTATTTGCGGCACGTTCATGGGTTCGCTGGCGGTTCTCGCCAAGGATTTGGGCCATAAAGTCACGGGCTCCGATGCCAACGTGTACCCGCCGATGAGCACGCAGCTCCAAGCGCAGGGCATCGAGCTGATGCAGGGGTACGACCCTTCGCACCTGGACCCTGCGCCGGATCTGGTGGTGGTCGGCAACGCCATGTCGCGGGGCAACCCGGCTGTCGAATACGTCCTCAACAAAGGCCTGCCGTACGTTTCGGGCCCGCAATGGCTGGCCGATCACGTGTTGCGCGGTCGCTGGGTGCTGGCCGTTGCCGGGACCCACGGCAAGACCACCACCAGCAGCATGCTCGCCTGGGTGCTGGAACACGCCGGCATGGCGCCAGGCTTCCTGATCGGTGGCGTGCCACAGAACTTTGCCGTGTCTGCCCGCTTGGGCGACACCCCGTTTTTCGTGGTCGAGGCCGATGAATACGACAGCGCTTTCTTCGACAAGCGCTCTAAATTCGTTCACTACGGCCCACGCACCGCGATCCTCAACAACCTCGAGTTCGATCACGCCGACATCTTCCCGGATCTGCCGGCCATCGAGCGGCAGTTTCACCATCTGGTACGCACCATTCCGAGCGAAGGCCTGGTCATTCACCCGACCACCGAGCCTGCGCTGGAGCGCGTAATTCAGATGGGCTGCTGGACGCCGGTGCAAACCACCGGGCAGGGCGGCCAGTGGCAAGCCAGGCTGCTGAGCGAAGACGGTTCGAAATTCGAAGTGCTGTTCGAAGGCGTCGCGCAAGGTGTGGTCGACTGGGGCATGACCGGTCAACACAACGTCGCCAACGCCCTGGCAACTTTGGCCGCAGCGCGCCATGTCGGCGTCGTCCCGCAGCAGGGCGTTGAAGCCTTGAGCGCGTTCAAGAGCGTGAAGCGCCGGATGGAGAAAGTCGCCGAAGTGCGCGGCATCACTATTTATGACGACTTCGCTCACCACCCGACTGCCATCGCCACCACGCTGGACGGCCTGCGCAAGAAGGTGGGCGACTCACCGATCATCGCCATCGTCGAGCCGCGCTCCAATTCCATGAAGCTTGGCGCGCATCGCGACGGCTTGCCGGAAAGCGTCGATCAGGCCGATCAAGTGGTTTGGTACGCACCGGCCAACCTGGGCTGGGACCTGGCTGCGACCGCCGCGCTGTGCACAACCCCTTCGATCGTCTGCGATTCGCTGGACGCCATCATCGAGCGCGTAAAAAGCCAGGCCCAGCCCGGCACTCACGTGGTGATCATGAGCAACGGCGGCTTCGGCGGCCTGCACGGCAAGCTGGCCGAGGCGCTGCAATGAGTGGCCCGGAACGCATCACCCTGGCGATGACCGGCGCGTCCGGCGCGCAATACGGTCTGCGCCTGCTCGATTGCCTGGTGCGGGAAGATCGCGAGGTGCACTTCCTGATCTCCAAGGCCGCGCAGTTGGTGATGGCTACCGAAACCGATGTCACCCTGCCGCCCAAACCGCAGATGATGCAGGCGTTCCTGACCGAATACACCGGTGCGGCCGATGGCCAGATTCGCGTGTACGGCAAGGAAGACTGGATGTCGCCTGTGGCTTCGGGGTCGGGTTCGCCCGCTGCGATGGTGGTGGTGCCGTGCTCGACGGGCACTTTGTCCGCCATTGCCACCGGCGCCTGCAATAACCTGATCGAACGCGCCGCCGACGTGACCCTCAAGGAGCGTAGTCAGTTGATTCTGGTGCCTCGCGAGGCGCCGTTTTCCAGCATTCATCTGGAAAACATGCTCAAGCTGTCGAACATGGGCGCGGTGATTCTTCCGGCTTCACCGGGCTTCTATCACCAGCCGCAGACCATCGATGACCTGGTGGATTTCGTCGTCGCGCGGATTCTCAATCTGCTGAACATCCCTCAGGACATGCTGCCGCGTTGGGGCGAGCATCATTTCGGCGCCGATGAATAAGAAGCTGTTTGTCCTCACCCTCGGCCTGTTGCTGGCCACCGGTTGCTCGACCGTGCGCACCCTGGACGCCAATCAGCCGGGGGCTCCGGTGGTCTATTCCGGGACGCGACTGGATCTGTATGCGATTGAGGGCGGCTGCTGCGAGAAGGACCGCTTCGGCGCCGAAGCCCCGAAATACCCGATCCTGGACCTGCCGGGCAGCGCGTTGCTGGATACGGTGTTGCTGCCGCTGTCGATTCTGACGGCGTTGGGCGTGGGCTTTCAGGCGACGGGAGGGATGTAGGGATACCGCTGCGCACCATGATCGGAATGCAGATACATCCCCTGTGGGAGCCGGGGGGGGGGGGGCCGGGGGGGTGCTACCCCCCAGCAGGGATCAGACCACGCGCCGGAGACAGCCAGCCGGCAACCC
>CAURWS010000705.1:0-2793 GCA_963528485.1 uncultured Pseudomonas sp.
CACCTGGAAAACAACCAGGTGGTGGTCGGCCTGATCGTCGATCTGTCCTACGCCAACCCGTTCCTCTCCCCGTTCGACGAGTTCCAGCGCCTCAAGCATCACCCGATCCTCAAGCAGTACCTGGAAGGCGGCAAGCGCATCAGCTACGGCGCCCGCGCCATCTGCAAAGGCGGCCTGAACTCGCTGCCAAAGATGGTTTTCCCCGGCGGCGCGCTGATCGGTTGCGACCTGGGCACCCTGAACTTCGCCAAGATCAAGGGCAGCCACACGGCCATGAAATCCGGCATGCTGGCCGCAGACTCGGTGGCGGATGCGCTGTTCGCCGGTAACGAAGGCGGCGATGCGCTGAACACCTACGTCGACGCGTTCAAAGGCAGCTGGCTGTATGAAGAGCTGTTCGCCAGCCGCAACTTCGGCCCGGCGATCCACAAGTTCGGTCCGATCCTGGGTGGCGCGTTCAACTACATCGATCAGAACTGGTTCGGCGGCAAGATCCCGTTCACCCTGCACGACAACAAGCCTGACTACGCGTGCATGAATCTGGCGGCTGACTCCAAGCGCATCGACTACCCCAAACCGGACGGCAAGCTGAGCTTCGACAAACTGAGTTCGGTGTTCATTTCGGGCACCAACCACGAAGAAGAGCAGCCGTGCCACCTGAAGCTCAAGGATCCGAGCATCCCGATCAGCGTCAACCTGCCCAAATACGACGAGCCTGCGCAGCGCTACTGCCCGGCCGGCGTGTACGAGGTGGTGACCCAGGAGGACGGCGCCAAGCGCTTCCAGATCAACGCGCAGAACTGTGTGCACTGCAAGACCTGTGACATCAAGGACCCTTCGCAGAACATCACCTGGGTGACGCCGGAAGGTGCGGGCGGGCCGACGTACCCGAATATGTAGAAGCAGCGGCAAGCTGCAAGCGACAAGAGAAAGGCGCCGATCATGGCGCCTTTCTCATTCAAGCCGAAATCCTCAACCCCGCCCCCTCCTCCCCCGGATTGCGTTCGAAGTAGCGCTTGTACTCGCGACTGAACTGCGACGTGCTCTGATACCCCACCTTGTGCGCCACCTGGGCCACGCCCATGCCTTCGCCGATCAGCATTTGCTGGGCCTTGAGCAGCCGCACGCGTTTCAGATACTGCACCGGCGACAGCAAGGTGCTGCGCTTGAAATGCTCATGGAAGGTCGAGGCGCTCATGTTGGCGCAGCGGGCCAGGTCATCGACGCTCAGTGCTTCGTTGTAGTGGTCACGCAAGTACTGCAGCGCCGCCGCGATTCGCGCGAAATGCCCCTGCTGTTCGACCAGCGCCCGCAACACGCCCGCCTGCGGCCCGCGCAATGCCGCGTACAAGACCTCGCGCACCCTTGCCGTGCCCATCACCTGCGCGTCCAGCGGATCGTGCAAGCATTGCAACAAACGCTCGACGCTCTCGCGCATCGACGCATCCAGTTCGGCTGAACTCATCGACTCTGGCGTCTGCGCCTTGACCATCACGCCCGGCGCCTGACCCATGGCCTGCACCAGCTCGCTCAGAACCGTGCGATCGATCGACACCGCGACGCCATACATCGGCTCTTCGGTGGTCGCAAACGTCTCGCACATGAACGGCACCGACAGCGCCTGCACCAGATAATGGCCCGCGCCGTACTCCAGGGTTCTTGACCCCAAGCGCGCCAGTTTGCTGCCCTGGGCGAGGATGACCAGACTCGGTTCGTAGATTTGCGGGCTGCTGGCGACGTAATAGCTCCAGGACATCGCCTGCACGCCCGGCACCCGGGTGTCGACGAAGCCGGCGCGGCTGGCCAGCGGTTTGATCAATGACACCAGCGTGGCGTTGGCGTCGGAATGAAGGGTCAGTGACATAAGCAACCGGACAGAGGATTAGACACTGCCATCATCGCAGATCTGCGGCACTTGGCACCCCCTCAATGAGCAGGTCCGGAGGATTAGGCACGACTCACGTAGGAATGGTCATGGCCCTCACAGGCCTGCCTGCGGAGAATGCACGGCCTCCACTGTCATCGTTTCCAGCGAGGTTCTACATGTACACAGCTATCGGTTACGCCGCCCAATCGGCCACCACTCCCCTCGCCCCCATGACCTTCAATCGCCGCAGTCCACGACCGGACGACGTGGCCATCAAGATCCTCTACTGCGGCGTCTGCCACTCCGACATCCACCAGGCGCGCAATGAGTGGGGCATCGCGGTTTACCCGCTGATGCCGGGCCACGAAATCGTCGGCAAGGTCACCGAAGTCGGCGCCAAGGTCAGCAAGCACAAGGTCGGCGATCTGGTCGGCGTCGGCTGCATGGTCGACTCCTGCCGTCATTGCGAAGCCTGCGCCGCCGACCTTGAGCAGTACTGCCTGGAAGGCCCGACCCTGACCTACGCCACCCCGGACCGCGTCGACGGCAGCAACACCATGGGCGGCTATTCGAACAGCATCGTGGTCAGCGAGCACTTCGTGGTGCGCATCCCGGAGAAGCTGAACCTGGCCGCTGCCGCGCCGATTCTCTGCGCCGGTATCACCACCTACTCGCCGCTCAAGCACTACGGCGTCAAGGCCGGCGACAAGGTCGGCGTGCTGGGCATGGGCGGTCTGGGCCACATGGGCATCAAGTTCGCCAAGGCCATGGGCGCGCAAGTGACCCTGTTCACCCGTTCGGCAAGCAAGGCTGAAGAAGCCCGTCGTCAAGGCGCCGATCACGTGATCGTGTCCACCGACGCCGAGCAGATGAAGGCCGCGGCCGGTCATTTCGATTTCCTGCTGGACACCATCCCGGTGCAGCAC
>CAURWS010000706.1:0-2777 GCA_963528485.1 uncultured Pseudomonas sp.
ACGCCGTGCAATACGCCTGGTTGCGCCTGCTGGCCAAGGGCGGCGACAGCCTGATGGTGGTGGGCGACGACGACCAGTCGATTTACGGCTGGCGCGGCGCGAAGATCGAGAACATTCATCAGTACTCCGATGACTTCCCGGACACCGAGACCATTCGTCTGGAGCAGAACTACCGCTCCACCGCCAGCATCCTGAAAGCCGCCAACGGCCTGATCGTCAACAACAGCGGCCGTCTGGGCAAAGAGCTGTGGACCGACGTCGGCGATGGCGAGCTGATCAGCCTGTACGCGGCCTTCAACGAGCACGACGAAGCGCGCTACGTTGTCGAGACCATCGAAAGCGCGATCAAGACCGGCCTGTCGCGCAGCGATATCGCCATTCTGTACCGCTCCAACGCCCAGTCGCGGGTGCTTGAAGAGGCCCTGCTGCGCGAACGCATTCCGTACCGCATCTATGGCGGCCAGCGCTTCTTCGAACGCGCCGAAATCAAGAACGCCATGGCCTACCTGCGCATTCTGGAAGGTCGCGGCAATGACTCCGCGCTGGAGCGCGTGATCAACGTGCCACCGCGCGGCATCGGCGAGAAAACCGTCGAAGCCATTCGCGAGCACGCCCGCCATGCCGACGTGTCGATGTGGGAATCCATGCGCCTGCTGGTCGCCAATAAAGGTGTGACCGGCCGCGCCGCCAGCGCCTTGGGCGCCTTCATCGAGCTGATCGAGAACCTCTCGGCCAAGGTCATGGAGATGCCACTGCACTTGATGACCCAGACCGTCATCGAACAGTCCGGTCTGATCACCTATCACCAGGAAGAAAAAGGCGAGAAAGGCCAGGCCCGGGTAGAAAACCTTGAGGAACTGGTCAGCGCCGCCCGCGCTTTCGAAACCAGCGAAGACGAGGAAGAGCTGACCCCATTGGCCGCATTCCTCGGCCACGCCTCGCTGGAAGCCGGCGACACCCAGGCCGACGAGCACGAAGACAGCATTCAGCTGATGACGCTGCACAGCGCCAAGGGCCTGGAATTCCCCTACGTGTTCCTGGTAGGCATGGAAGAAGGCCTGTTCCCGCACAAGATGAGCCTGGAAGAACCGGGGCGTCTGGAAGAAGAACGCCGCCTGGCCTACGTCGGCATCACCCGCGCAATGCAGAATCTGGTAATGACCTACGCCGAAACCCGACGCCTCTACGGCAGCGAGACCTACAACAAGGTCTCGCGTTTCGTACGTGAGGTGCCGCCGAATCTGATTCAGGAAGTGCGCCTTTCCAACAGCGTGTCGCGTCCTTTCGGCGGCTCCAAGACCATGGCGCCGAGCCATTTGTTCGATGGCGAAGGCATCCCGCAGAGCCAGTTCTCGCTGGGCCAGCGGGTGCAGCACGCAGTGTTCGGCGAAGGCGTAATCCTCAATTTCGAAGGCGCCGGCGCTCAGGCCCGGGTTCAGGTGAATTTCTCCGAAGGCAGCAAGTGGCTGATGCTCGGTTACGCCAAGCTGGAGCCGGTTTGACGCTCGGCCAAACCCTGTAGGAGCGCGCTTGCCCGCGATTGCGATGTGTCAGACATATTATTACCACCTGACACATCGCCATCGCGGGCAAGCGCGCTCCTACGCTGATCACCACAGCTTTACTTGCATTCCTACATCTGGCCCCCATCTTTCCTACAGAACTTTCTTCATCGCCCTACGACCCAAGTAATACGGGCGCTGTGAAGATCCACGCAAAAGCCGGAAACATATGGCCACTGGTCAGACACATTTGTCCTGTTCAATATGGCGCGCGTGCAATCCACAAACGGGAATTCCCATTATGCAACGTTTTCTAAGCATCGCTTTGGCGCTGGTCATCGGGCTCACCATGAGCCTGGATGCCAACGCCGCGCGTTTTGGTGGTGGCAAGAGCATGGGCTCGGCGCCGACTCACCAGGCGCGCCAAACGGCTCCTTCCGCTCCTGCCGCTGCACCTAACGCCGCCGGTCGTCCTGCGCCCGCTGCGAGCGGTGCTTCCAAATGGCTGGGCCCTCTGGCCGGTATCGCTGCCGGTGGCCTGCTTGCGTCCATGTTCATGGGCGGCGGCTTTGAAGGCATGCAATTCTTCGACATCCTGATCATGGCGGTCATCGCTTTCGTGATCTTCCGCTTCATCGCGGCCCGTCGACGCAAGCAACAGCCTCAAATGGCTCCGGCTGGCGCTCCGTACCAGCGTGAGACCCTCGAGCAGCCTGCACAAAACACCCATTCGATGTTCGGCGGTTCGCCTGCTGCGTCGGCCCGTCCGGTGATCAACGCACCTGCCTGGTTCAACGAAGAGCGCTTCATCGAAGCCGCACGCAACCACTTCCAGTCGTTGCAACAGCACTGGGACGCGAACGAGATGGACAAGATCGCCGAGTTCGTGACCCCGCAAATGCTGCAGTTCCTGAAAAAGGAACGTGCCGATCTGGGCGACGGCTTCCAGTCGACCTACATCGACAATCTGACCGTGCAGCTCGAAGGTGTCGACGATCGCGCGGACAAGACAATCGCCACGCTGACCTTCAGCGGCGTCTCGAAGACCTCGCGCTTCGACCAGGGTGAAGTGTTCAGCGAAAGCTGGAACATGGAACGCGCCCCGGGCGAGAACCAGCCTTGGCTGGTAGCAGGTATTCGCCAGAACGGCTGAAACTCTGCGTCATCGCTCTAGTCAAAGCCCCGAACTTGTTTCGGGGTTTTGTTTTTTGAGCCTCGCAGTTAATTTGGTGATGTCTTTGAGCTACTGTATAAACCGCGCAAATCGTTAGAGGA